>NZ_JAUQTZ010000034.1:0-53988 GCF_059803845.1 Rhizobium sp. UFLA01-1127
CCTTAATCGCGACCGTGACATGATCGCGGCGCTGACCAAGATTTCCGGCCATGCGCCCGTAACGGTCTGGCAGACGGAGACGGAGATTCCGGATGTCGATCTGATCGTCATTCCCGGCGGCTTCTCCTACGGCGATTATCTGCGCTGCGGCGCGATCGCAGCCCGCATGCCGATCATGCAGGCGATCAAGGAGAAGGCTGACAAGGGCGTCAAGGTTTTGGGCGTCTGCAACGGTTTCCAGATCCTGCTCGAAGCCGGCATGCTGCCGGGCGCGCTGATGCGCAATGCCTCTCTGAAGTTCGTCTGCCGCGAAGTGAAGCTGGAAGTCGTCAATGCCGAGACGGACTTTACGGCCGCTTACGCCAAGGGCCAGGTCATCCGCAGCCCCGTGGCGCATCACGACGGCAACTATTTTGCCGATGCCAACACGCTGAAGGCGATCGAAGACAACGGTCAGGTGGTCTTCCGCTATGCCGAAGGCACCAATCCGAACGGCTCGGTCAACGACATTGCCGGCGTGATCAATGCCAAGGGCAACGTGCTGGGCATGATGCCGCACCCCGAAAACCTGATCGAGGCCGCCCATGGCGGCAGCGACGGGCGCGGCCTCTTCGCCTCTGCACTCGGCGTCGTCGCGGCCTGATAACTGGCCAATCCGAGACCGGACCATAAAATCGGCGTCTTTGCATCAAACAGCAGGGCGCGGAACGCGATCTGATAAATTTCGCCAGACCAGCCGTAGGGCCGAAATCCGGATCCGCTCCAGAATCAAATAAGTAGAGCATGATGTTCGCCCGAAAACCAATCACGGCATCATGCTCTAAACGCTTCATTGGAAAGAGATTGATGCGCACTCGCCTCCTGACAGGAACTTATTCCGCCGCCACCTTCGCGGTGCTCGGACTGCTGGTCACCTCGTGCGGCCCACGCCCGCCGAGTATCAACGCGACGGATCGCAGCGCCCTGTCGACGATGGAACGCATCATGCTCAATGCCAATGCCTGCTGGTTCAAATCGTCTGACCCGGCCTTTGCCGGTTATCAGCTGTCTCCGGAGCTCAACTCCTTCACCGGTCGCCCGCGCATCCTCGTGGTCGACAGGAAACATCCGACCGGCCGGCCGTCGCTCGTCGTGCAAGCGGAAGGCAATCCCGCACAGATGCAGGCCTTCGGTCCGATGATGTCAGGCGCCTCCGGCGGCCGCATTACGGGCGACGTCAATCGCTGGGCTGGAGGCTCGAAGGCGTGCAGCTGACGCTGCGGGCCTGAGATCTCCGTTTCCACGGCAATCCGCAGCCGGTGCATGACGTGCCCTCAATCTCAGGGATCATTGTCATGGACAAATTCGTCATTCTTTCGGGCTGCTCCGGCGGCGGCAAATCCACATTGTTGGAGGCGCTCAAGCGTCGCGGCCATCACACCGTCGAAGAGCCTGGGCGGCGCATCGTCATCGAGGAATTGCAGGGCGACGGTGCGGCCTTACCCTGGATCGACGCACCGGCATTTGCGCGCCGGGCGATCGCCCTATCGCTCGCCGATCGAGAGGCTGCAGCGGCAATTCCAGGCACCGTCTTCTTCGATAGGGGATTGATCGATGCCGCATCGGCCCTCGAGCATCTGACGGGCGAGCCGGTCCTAGCCTCGCTCGCCCGATTGCATCGCTATAACAGACATGTCTTCCTGACGCCGCCCTGGCCGGAGATCTATACCGGGGATCGCGAGCGGAGGCATGATTTTACGGCAGCGGTCGTGGAATACGATCGGCTAAGCGCCGTTTATCCAGCGCTCGGCTACGAAGTCCACGTGCTGCCGAAAATCGGCGTGGAGGAACGCGCCGATTCGGTATGTTCCGTTCTGAAGCTCGATTAGCTTGCCTGCCCGTTCAATCCCAAAAAAACGACTTCTTTGCTTCCGCTGCTGCTTGGCGCCGGGTCAGGCCGATGTCGTTCAGCTGATCGTCCGTCAAACCTCGAAGAACCCAGCGGCTCTCACGCTTCTCCAGCCAGTGCAGATAAACGGCCCAAAACCGACGCAACGGATGCGGCTTTGGCGGCGCCGTCCGGACCTTTGTGCTTGCCAAGGGCGCAGCTTGCGCCTCAGCTGTGCAGATTGTATCTATTGTGCTCATCTTCATTCTCTCAGGATGGTGACAATTTTCAAGTATCGAGCCAAACGATACAAATTGACTCATAATCTTGACTCGAAGACAGAGACAATCTAGGAAATTGTCATTATGACAAATTGGCTTCCTGACATCTCCAGCGGAACCGGCCCGGTCTATATCCGCGTTGCCGACGCCATCGAGAACGCGATTACGCATGGCGTCCTGCCGCCAGGCACCAAGCTGCCGCCGCAGCGAAATCTTGCTTATGATATAGGTGTGACCATCGGCACCGTGAGCAGAGCCTATGCCCTTGTGCATGAGCGCGGTCTAGTGGCCGGCGAAGTCGGCCGCGGCACCTATGTGCTGGAACGCTCGAACGGCAAGCAGATCGAACTCGTCGATCCGATCACGCAGGCGCTTGCCGGCACCCGAGGCCTGAATACTCCGGACGCCAAGATCCGCTTCGACACGACCGCCGCACCCGATATCGGCCAGGGTCAGATTATCGGCAAGCTCTTTGCCGACATCAGCAACGAGCACCAGACGGAAATCTCCTCCTATTCGCGGAATTTCCCGGCGAGCTGGTTCGAGGCCGGGCAAATATGGCTCGCCCGAAACGGGTGGCAGCCGGCAATCGAGACGATCGTGCCGACGCTCGGCGCCCATGCCGCCGCCATCGCGGTCATTTCAGCCGTTACCTCGCCGGGCGACAAGATCGTTTTCGAGAACCTCACCTATACGCAGATCAGCCGCGCGGCTCGCCTGCTCGGCCGCCGGACGATCCTGGTGGATTCCGATGAGCACGGCATGATCCCCGAGGATTTCGAGCGTCTCTGCCAGCAGCAGCATCCGCGCCTCGCCTTTCTGATGCCGACCGCTCATAATCCCACGCTCGTGACAATGCCCGAGGCGCGACGCCGGGCAATCGCCGCCATAGCACGCCGGCACAGCGTCTGGCTGATCGAAGATGATCTCTACGGCGGCATGACCGGCGACCAGAACCCGCTCATGGCAGCAATCGCGCCGGAGCGGACTTTCGTCGTCAGCAGCCTGTCGAAATCCGTAACGGCCGGCGTGCGCGGCGGCTGGGTCGCCTGCCCGCCGCATTTCGCCCAGCGCATCAAAGTCACGCACAAGATGACGACGGGCGGCCTACCCTTCATTCTGGCTGAAACCTGCGCCCGGCTCGTGCTGGGCGGCCATGCCCTGGAACTGCGCCGCCGGTCGGTGGAAGAAATCAAGGCCCGTGAGCAGTTGGCGCGCGAGGCCCTGTCGGGATTCGAGTTCAATTCACATCCGCATCTGCCGTTCCTGTGGCTGAAGCTGCCCGAGCCCTGGCTCTCGGGGACGTTCAAAAACGCCGCCCTCGCCGAGGGGGTGTTGATCGACGACGAAGATGAATTCAAGGCAGCCCGAATCGAAAGGGTCTATCACCGCGTTCGCGTCGCCTTTTCGTCGCCGCCACAGCGAAAAGATGTTGCAGCAGGCTTCATGACGTTACGCAGGTTGTTGGAAAACGGCTCCTCGGGATACGATAGTCACATTTAAGCAAGCCTTATTAATTTATCGACAGACATCTTGCGCAAATGCGACTTTGTCGTCTCGACTCTTAGCACGCTACCATTCTATCAATGCAAAGTGAAAATTCGCCCGCCATACCAGGGGGAGTGCATGGCTATTGCAGGCTTTGTAAGCAAGCGTCTAGTTCCGAGTTTTCTGGCAATCAGTTGCGTATTCATCGCAGGCCATTCGGCCGCCATCGCCGCGGACCAGGTGACGGCCGTCTCCAACACCAAGGTTTTCGACGAGCTGCGTTTCGGAGCGAGCGGCTCCATCCAGAACGGCAACGAGCACGAAAATGGCGTGTTTCCCGAAATCCAGGTGCTCTTCAATCCGTTCGGCTACAATCCGACTGCGGACTGGAAGGACCAGCTTGCCCATCCGCGCATCCATTTGGGAACGTCGATCGGCACGGCAGGCTCTGCGACCCAGGTCTATGGCGGCCTTTCCTGGACGCTTACGCACAGCAACGGCATCTTCACCGAACTTGGCTTCGGCGGCACGGTGCATACGGGCAATCTGGACGATTGGAGAGAACACGGGCCGATGCTCGGCTGTCGTCTTCTCTTCCACGAATATGCCGGTCTCGGCTATAATTTCGACAGCCACTGGAACATGATGGCCCAGATTGCACATTCGTCCCACGCCAATCTTTGCGACGGCCCGAATGGCGGCATGACACGCGTCGGCCTGATGGTCGGCTATAAATTCTGATCGCTGGAACGGCGACTTGACGATTGGAAATACCGGCCTGTTGTGAACGCCGGTATTTTCCTGTCGCACGACAGGGAGACTTGCGCTAAAGAGACCCCGATCCCTGACCGGCCTTCAAACCTTTTACAGGCAAGGACACTCGAGCGCCCATGACCATTTCCAATTCGATCCAGATCACCCCCGAACTGATTGCCGCCCACGGCCTCAAGCCGGATGAGTATCAGCGCATTCTGGATCTGATCGGTCGCGAGCCTTCTTTCACCGAGCTCGGTATCTTCTCGGCCATGTGGAACGAGCACTGCTCGTACAAATCTTCGAAGAAGTGGCTCCGCACGCTGCCGACCAAGGGGCCGCGCGTCATTCAAGGTCCCGGCGAGAATGCCGGCGTTGTCGATATCGATGACGGCGATTGCGTCGTCTTCAAGATGGAAAGCCACAACCACCCGTCCTACATCGAGCCTTACCAAGGTGCTGCCACAGGCGTCGGCGGTATCCTGCGCGACGTGTTCACCATGGGCGCCCGTCCCATCGCTGCCATGAACGCCCTGCGCTTCGGCGAGCCGGATCATCCGAAGACCCGCCATCTCGTTTCCGGCGTCGTTGCCGGCGTCGGCGGCTACGGCAATTCCTTCGGCGTCCCGACTGTCGGCGGTGAAGTCGAATTCGATGCCCGTTACAACGGCAATATCCTAGTCAACGCCTTTGCGGCCGGCCTTGCCAAGTCCAATGCCATATTCCTGTCGGAAGCCAAGGGTGTCGGCCTGCCGGTGGTCTATCTCGGTGCCAAGACCGGCCGTGACGGCGTCGGCGGCGCGACCATGGCTTCGGCCGAATTCGACGAATCGATCGAGGAAAAGCGCCCTACCGTTCAAGTCGGTGACCCCTTTACCGAAAAGTGCCTGCTCGAAGCCTGCCTGGAACTGATGCAGACCGGCGCGGTCATCGCCATCCAGGACATGGGTGCCGCCGGCCTCACCTGTTCTGCCGTCGAAATGGGCGCCAAGGGCGACCTCGGCATCGAGCTCGATCTCGACAAGGTGCCGGTACGCGAAGAGCAGATGACGGCTTACGAAATGATGCTGTCGGAAAGCCAGGAGCGCATGCTCATGGTGCTGCAGCCGGAAAAGGAAGCCGTTGCCAAGGCGATCTTCGTCAAGTGGGGCCTGGATTTTGCCATCGTCGGCAAAACGACCGACGATCTTCGTTTCCGCGTCATCCATCAGGGCGAAGAAGTCGCAAACCTGCCGATCAAGGATCTCGGCGACCAGGCTCCGGAATATGATCGCCCGTGGCGGGAATCCGACAAGCGCGCCGCCCTGCCCGCCGATCTGGTAGCCGCGCCGGAAGATTACGGTCAGACCCTGCTGAAGCTGGTCGGCTCCCCCAACCAGTCCAGCCGCCGCTGGGTCTACGAACAGTACGACACTCTGATCCAGGGTAATTCTCTGCAGCTTCCCGGTGGCGACGCCGGCGTCGTCCGCGTCGAGGGCCATGCCACCAAGGCGCTGGCCTTCTCCTCCGACGTCACCCCGCGCTATGTCGAAGCCGATCCGTTTGAGGGCGGGAAGCAGGCCGTGGCCGAATGCTGGCGCAACATCACGGCGACAGGTGCCGAACCGCTGGCCGCGACCGACAACCTGAACTTCGGCAACCCGGAAAAGCCAGAGATCATGGGCCAGTTCGTCGGCGCGATCAAAGGCATCGGCGAAGCCTGCCGCGCACTGGATTTCCCGATCGTTTCCGGCAACGTCTCGCTCTACAACGAAACCAATGGCATCGCAATCCTGCCGACCCCCACCATTGCCGGCGTCGGCCTGCTGCCGGACTGGAAGACGATGGCCCGCATCGGCTCGGCTTCCGAAGGCGATCACGTCGTGATGATCGGTGTCGACGGCAGCCATCTCGGCTCCTCGATCTATCTGCGTGATATCATCGGTTCGACGGATGGCCCTGCCCCGGAAGTCGATCTCTTCGCCGAACGCCGCAACGGTGATTTCGTGCGCTCCGCCATCCGCAACGCTCAGGTCACGGCCTGCCACGACATCTCCTCCGGCGGCCTGGCTCTCGCACTTGCCGAAATGGCGATGGCTTCCGGCAAGGGGCTGCGCATCGATCTCGGCGAATGCAGAACCCTGCCGCATGCAGCCCTCTTCGGTGAAGATCAGGCCCGCTACGTCATCACCGTCCCTGCCGATGTCGCCGATTTCGTCTGCATCAACGCGGAAAGCGCCGGCGTGCCCTTCCGCCGTCTCGGAACCGTCGGAGGCGATGCGCTGGCCATCGACGGCCTGTTAACGCTTCCGGTTGGACAGTTGCGCGAGGCGTATGAATCGTGGTTTCCTGCCTTCATGGACAGCGGCGCACTCGCTGCCGCTGAATAGATCGAGGTACCACTCATGCCAATGAACCCCGGCGATATCGAAGACATGATCAAGGCCGGCATTCCCGGCGCCAAGGTGACGATTCGCGACCTGGCTGGGGATGGTGATCACTATGCTGCAGAAGTTGTCGCGGAAGCCTTCCGCGGCAAGAGCCGCGTGCAGCAGCACCAGATGGTCTATGATGCCCTGAAGGGCAATATGGGCGGCGTGCTGCACGCCCTTGCGCTGCAGACCTCAGCGCCCGATTGAGAGCGCCTGGGCTTCCTCGCCGGAGTTGAACGTCAGCTCCGGCAGCTTTTGGAACGAGAATCCGGCGAAATCCGAGGCCGGCAGCGGACCGGCAGTCATCAGCGTAAAATCGAAAAAGGCCCTCACATCGGGACCGAGCACATATTGCCGGTGGACGCGGAGAAAATCGCGCTTGATCTTGGCATAATGCTTCGCCGTCAGCATCTGCTTGAAGCGCACGAACAGGATCGACGCCTGCTCGGCATCCGGATGACCGCAGACAGCTGCAACCTTCGCCTTATAGAAATGGATCGCGTCGGTCAGACAGTGCACGTCGAGCCAGGAGATATCCTGGCAGCGGGCGATCAGTCCGACACGTGAGCGCAGCACCGAGGCCGGCCGCAAGAGCGCGCATTGAAGGATGGCGCTGCCAAGTGTGGTGAAAATCACGCGCTTGCCCTGCAGCAGCTCCGGCTCTCGCTCGAGCAGCAGGCCGACGACATGGGCGGCGACGGACGAACCCATGCTGTGCGAGGAGATGACGAATTCGTCGGCATCGGGATCATCCAGCGCCTGACGCGTGCTGATCGCACTCGCCTCCAGCCATTGTTCGACGCCGAGCCCATTCAGCCCCGCCATCGCCACCGCCATTTCCCAGTCGGAAAAGAGATGCAACGTATGCAGTTTCTCGGCCTGCGGCAGAAAGACATAAACGAAGAAGGCGACGGCCAACGCGATGCTGCCGATATGGCTCCAGGCCGGCAGCCCGAACAGGAACGGCGCAAACGCGATCGATAGGCTGATCAGCAGCCCCCCTAGCATCAGCAAAAAGGGAAAGATGAAGAACAGGCCGAAGCGCCAGGCATGACGAAAGTAGCCAATCATGCCGCCCGCAGCAGCGACCTGCGCGGCCGCACGATAGCCCAGCAGCAGTCGCGTGAAGAACGGTCTGCCATTCAGAGCGCCAACCAGATCGTTGTGATCGACGATATGAACGCGGTTTTGCGTGTGCCAATCCGCACCCGTCGCAGCCACATCGAAATAAGGAGCCCGGCCAAAATTGTTGAGTTCACCGATTTCGGCGGAAAAATCCCAGACGCCGCCGCTCTGCCGTGCGGAACGCTCGTAACGCGCGCGATGCGCAGCAGCATCCAACGGTTCGAAGCCAGGGAAGTGGAGAACCACCCTCTTCTTGATGTTACCCATATTGTAGTCTGTCCCCGGGGCGCATTTACATATACGTCCAAGCGCCAAGATCATGAGCTGCGGGCTTTTTCAAGGCAGCTCATCGCAAAAGCGGGCGGACACCTAAATAGAAAATCGGAGCCGTGGGCCGTGTCGGCAGATAGCACGAAGGCGACGACAGATGTCACCTGCCCGACTCAAGGCAATCAGCATTCCCGCCTGGGATATGGCGAGACATCGGCGCAAGGATCCGTTGGCGGACCGGTCATGATCTTCTCGACGATTGGAATAGACGCCGGCTGCTGTTTCGGCGCGGTCGAGGCGCGATAGCCGAAAGCAATACTCAGAATAACAACGATAGCCGTCACCGTGACGGTGCTGTTCAATATCGATGCGCGCGGGGTGCGCACATGCTCATAATACTCCCGCTCGCCTTCGCTCGTATCTTCCGAGCCATAAAATTCCCGCTCTTCACCAACCTGCCCGTCTGAATAGTGATGGTGGCTCATGGTGTCCGCTCCCTCAAAAGTCCGAATGCAATGTTCACAAGGGACCGATACGTGCCAAATCGCATCAATCGACAAACTCTAACAAACATACCGACCGCTTGTAAATTAAGTAGCAGCCTAATATTAATCATCCCTTGCTTTAAATATATGTGTGTTGTTCAGGAGCGAAGTTGAAGTGGCGTTTCCAAAACGCACTGTTCAGAAAAGCCAGCCAATTCGCAGATTTCATCACAGCCTCGATAGCTCACGAAGGAACCCATTCATGCGATGAAAAAAACGGCGCCGACGTTTTGCGGCTGGAAATCGCGCCGGACGCTTGCTATTTAAGGAGCAGATGTAACGCTGCGGATCTTGACCCCGCATGTGAAAGGAACTGGACAATGAGCGGCATTCAGGAATTCATCGCCCACGAAGTTAAGAACAACGACGTCGTTCTTTTCATGAAGGGCACGCCCCAGTTCCCGCAGTGTGGTTTCTCCGGTCAGGTGGTTCAGATTCTCGACTATATCGGCGTCGACTACAAGGGCATCAACGTCCTTGCCGACGCTGAAATCCGTCAGGGAATCAAGGACTATTCCAACTGGCCGACCATACCGCAGCTTTACGTAAAGGGCGAATTCATCGGCGGCTGCGATATCGTGCGCGAAATGTTCCAGGCGGGCGAATTGCAGCAGCACCTCCAGGAAAACGGCATCAGCGTTCGCGGCGCCGCCTGACCGGGCACCGGGCTATCCGTCCGGTTTCCATAGTTAAATTCGATCGATAAGGCGCTGCCACCGGGCGGCGCCTTGACATGTTTATGGGAATAAAACCGTGACGACTACATCCCAGGCCATGACCCATGGGCAATTGCCCATGGGCAAGCGCGAGTTTATCGCACTCGCGGCCTTCCTGATGGCGACCAATTCGCTTGCAATTGACATCATGCTTCCCGCTCTCCAGCAGATCGGCTCGAGCCTTGGTGTGATGAACGAGAATCATCGGCAATATGTGGTGACGGCCTACCTGATCGGTTTCGGTTCGGCGCAGCTCATCTACGGTCCCCTGTCGGATCGATTCGGCCGTCGTATGCCCCTCTTGATCGGCATCACCGTCTACGTCGTCTCGGCATTCGGCATTGCACTCATTCCGTCCTTTGCCGGCCTTCTCACCCTGCGTTTCATACAGGGCCTTGGCTCGGCGGCGACCCGTGTCATCACCGTGTCCATCGTCCGCGACGTCTTCGGCGGTCGCCTGATGGCCGAAGTCATGTCGCTCATCATGATGGTCTTCATGATCGTTCCGGTCATCGCGCCGGGAAGCGGCCAGATCATCATGCTCGTCAGCACCTGGCACATGATCTTCGTTTTCATCGGCACCATGGCGACGCTGGTCGGTCTCTGGATGTATTTCCGGCTTCCTGAGACGCTGAAGCCTGAAAATGTCCGTCCCCTGACGATCCAATCGATCGCCTCCGGCTTCAAGATCGTTCTGAAGAACCGCGTAGCCCTCTGTTATACCCTTGCCAGCACGTTCCTGTTCGGGGCGCTGTTCGGCTTCATCAATTCGGCGCAGCAGATCTACAGCGGCATTTACGGACTTGGCGTGTATACGCCGGTCGCCTTTGGTGGCGTGGCGCTGTTCATGGCGCTGTCCTCCTTCATCAACTCGCAGTTGGTCGGCCGTTTCGGCATGCGACGGCTATCGCACGCCGCACTGCTCGGCTTCTCCCTCATTACCTCCGTTTGGCTGATGGTGCAGCTCTATGGCCCGGCGCCGATGCCTTTCCCGTTGTTCATGGTGTTTTTCGCTATGGCGATGTTCCAGTTCGGCTGGATCGGCTCGAATTTCAACTCGCTCGCCATGGAGCCGCTTGGCCATGTCGCCGGCACCGCTTCGTCGGTGCTCGGTTTCATGAGCACGGTCGGCGGCGCATCGATCGGCGCCGGTATCGGTCAATATTTCGACGGCACGGCGACGCCGATGGTCATCGGCTACTTCACCGTCTCCCTCATCGGCATCGTCTTCGTCTTGATCGCCGAAAAAGGAAAGCTGTTTCGCCCGCACAACGCACCACCTCCGGCTGACCAGTCGCTCGCTTTACATTGACAGGCATATCCGAATGACAACCCAGCCTCAGTCCCAGCAGCCGGCCCAGCAGCCGGCCCAGCAGCCGACCCAGCAGCCGACCCAGTCCGGCTCCAGCCGTATCGGCCTCGGCATTGTGGAATTCATTCTCACGATCGCTCTGATGACGGCCAGTATTTCCATGGGCATCGACAGCATGCTGCCTGCGCTGCCGAATATCGGCCAGTCGCTTCACGTCGCCAATCCGAACGACACCCAGCTCGTCATCGGCGTCTATTTCCTCGGTTTCGGCATTTGCCAGCTTTTCTTCGGCAGCCTGTCGGATACCTATGGCCGGCGGTACATCCTGCTCGGCGGTCTTGCATTCTATACGGTGACCCTGTTCGCAGCGGCCTGGAGCGGCAGCCTCTTTGCGCTGCTGACAATGCGCTTTGCGCAGGGTGTGGGCGCAGCAGCAGTCCGCATCACCACGCTTGCCATCGTCCGCGATTGCTTCGGCGGCCGCGAAATGGCCCGCGTCATGTCCTATGTGATGATCGTCTTCATGATCATGCCGATGGTCGCGCCCTTCGTCGGCCAGATGATCGTCGCCTATTCGAACTGGCAATGGATCTTCATTCTGCTCGGCATCGTCAGCGCCGGCCTTTTCCTCGTCGCCTTCTTCCGCATGAAGGAGACGCTGCCCGTCGAAGAGCGCCTGCCGCTCTCGGTCGCTTCGGTTCTTTCCGGCTTCAAGACGGTGCTGACCAACCGCATCACCTGCGGCTACATGATCGGCCTGACGCTCTATACCGGCGTCATCTGCGCCTACATCGTCTCCGTGCAGCAGGTTTTCGGCGAAGTCTACGGTCTCGGAGAAACGTTCCCGATCGCCTTTGCGGCAACGGCAGCCGGCACGGCCGTCGCGCAGTTTGCCAATGGCTATTTCGTCCGAAGCTTCGGCATGCGCCGTATTTCTCACGCCGCTATGATCGTTTTCACCGTTTTGGGTGCGGTGGGCTACGTGGTCGGCATGTTCGGTCAGCCGAGCTTCACGTTCATTTACGTGCTGATCTCGATCATGCTGATGATGTTCGCCGTCATCACCACCAACTGCATGGCGATCAGTCTTGAGCCGATGGGGCATCTGGCGGGCACTGCCGCCGCCATCACCAGCTCGGTCTCCACGACAGTGGGCGTTCTCATAGGCGGAGTCGTCGGCCAGATGTTCGATGGGACCGCGCAGCCCCTGCTCGCCGGTTTCACTGTATTCGGTGTGCTGTCGATCCTGGCGACGCTCTGGGCGGAGCGCGGCAAGCTCTTCACCCATCCAGGCGATACACCGGCCCTGGAAGCGGGCATGGGGCACGTTTAGTGCAATTCCAGGAAAAGTGACAAGCGGTTTTCCGTCCGGAATTGCATGACGACAACGACTCTAGGCGACGTGCGCTCCTCAGACGCCGCCGCGCGGACGGCTGACCCAGCGTACCGCCGCAGCGATCGCGAGGCCGAATAGCGGCCACATCGCCCATGGCGTTCCATGCCAGGTGAAGAGGTTGATCGCGACGATGCCGACGCCGGTGATGACAAAGCCGGCGATGGCCATATCGATCTGCCTGCTACTGCGCATAACGCGATATGCCGTAACCCACAGAATGATGAGTATCGGCCATTTCGCCCAGAACTCGCCATCCCAAGTCAGTCCGTTGAGCAAGGCAAGGCCGGCGCACACGACCAGTGGCGGACCATAGCTACGCCGCCAATCCAGCATCACAAGTTCTCTCGCCGCGATCTCGGGCGACCATGCCGGCTCTGGCTTCGGATTAGGGTTTGACTTCGGCTGGTAGGCGGAGGCGGCGGTATCGAGTACCTGCACGCCAGCGATCCGCAGCGCATAGCTCGGCACACCGCCCTCGATGTTCTTGACATCGAGCTGCCCAAGAAAATCGAAACCGACGGCAACCTTATTGCGGACCTGATCATAGACTGTGTTGGAAATGACGATGCCGCCAGGAACTGCCCGCGATTGCAGCCGGGCGGCGATGTTGACGCCATCGCCATAGAGGTCGTTGCCATCGGCGATGACGTCGCCGAGGTTAAGGCCGATGCGGAAGAGCATCTGCTTTTCGGGATCGATGGCGGCATTATAACCCGCCAATTCGTTCTGGATGTCGATGGCCGCCCGCACGGCTTCTACGACGCTCGGAAATTCGGCAAAGACGCCATCACCCCAGGTGTTGATCACCCTGCCGCCATGAGCCTCGATCAGCCGTGTCATCGCATCGCGGTAGCGTCGGAGGGTTTCAAGCGTGCCCTCTTCGTCCTTCCCCATAAGACGCGAATAGTCCTGCACATCGGCGCAGAAGATGGTAGTCAGCTTGCGGCTTGTCTCGGACATCGACCTCATCTCCGCGGCAGGCGCCCACCAAGGCTCCCGCCTGTTGCAAAAAAGATAGCTTTCCAGACGCCACTTTCCAAGTAGCAGCGACGATTATCAGGTCGATCCGCTCACCTTAGATGGTGAAGACCTCGCGCCGCAGCAATTCCCAGCTATCCTTGTCCACTGTAACCAGCAGTCCGCCATCGAGATGATGCGGCAAATAGGGCGAGCCGTCGAAACGACGGACATAGGCGCCGGCTTCGGCCGAGATCAGCGATCCGGCCAGATGATCCCAGGGCATCAGCTTGTTGTACATGAGGTAATGCACATAGCCGCCCGCGAGCGTACGGTATTCATGCGCCGCACAGCGATAGCAGGTCGTATAGCGCACCTTGGCGAGATTGCCCATGATTTCGGCGCGTTTTTCCTTGGGTAGATAACCCGTGGCTGCCATGCCGACCAGTTCGTCCAGCGGGACGGATGGAGCAACGTTGAGACGCAGCATCTCGCCATCGGGCCGGCGCAGCCACGCGCCGCTGCCGCGTTCCGCCAGCACCCAGTCGTCGCCCATCGGATCGAAGATGATGCCGGCAACAGTCTCGCCCTTCGAGACTACCGAAGCCATGACGCCGTAGGCCGGGATGCCGGCGGCGAAATTGAATGTCCCATCGACGGGATCGACGATGATGGCGAGATCGGCATTCTGCAGCTTCGTCAGCAGGTCCGGGTCGGCCGCGACCGATTCCTCGCCGACAAACAAGGCCTCGGGCCAGAGCCGGGCAACCTCGGCCTTGATCATGCGCTCGGCCCGCTCGTCGGCCTCCGTCACCAGATCCGTCGCCTCGCTCTTGGCGCGGATATCGTCGCTGCCGAGCCTGCGAAAGCGCGGCAGGATCTCCGTCTGCGCCGCGCGCCGCAGCACATGAGCAAGCGTGGTAACGTCAACGAGCGATGTCATGTTTTTCCTTTCGCGTCAGGCGCCGATGATCTCGCGGCGGATTATCCGCCAGCTTTCTTCATCCGGCGCAGAAATGATGCCGCCCGTCGTTTCGCCGGGCTTGTAGGGCGTACCATCGAATTTGGCTGTATAGCCACCGGCTTCCTGGTGCGCCAGCACGCCGGCAAGATGATCCCAAGGCATCAGCTTGGAATGGCCGATGAAATGCCACTTGCCAGACGCCACCATCCAATATTCGTAAGCCGAACAATTCAAGGAGAAAGCCATGCGTGTCTTCGACAGACTGCCGCAGATGCGCGACCGATCAGGCTCATCCATATGACCCCAGGATATGGCGCCCGTCATGGAGCTCAAGGGAGCGGAAGCGGCAACGGCAAGCCGCCTCGCCTGCCCGGTTTGCCGGCGAAGGAAAGTGCCGCCGCCCTTCATGGCAGTCAGGGTGTCACCAAGCACGGGATCATGGATGATGCTCGCGATCGTCTCGCCATTGGCAACAACGGCCACTATCGTCCCGAAGACCGGCAATCCCGCTGCGAAATTGAACGTGCCGTCGACCGGGTCAATGGTGAAAGCCAGCTCAGCATGAGCCAGCGCCGGCACGACGGACTTGTCAGCCTCATAGGCCTCCTCGCCTACGATCACGGCCATTGGAAAACGTGTCCTCAGCGCTGCTGTAATGTGCCGCTCGGCCAGAAGATCGGCCTCGGTCACAAGGTCGATAGCAGACGTCTTTTCCGATATGTCGCCATCATCCAGATTGCGGAAGCGCAGCATGATTTCCTTTGACGCCGCTTCGGCAACGATCGTCATTACATAGTCGAAATCTGCATCGGAAAAAGTCATCGGAAGCCTCTGTTCTGAAAGGGCTTCCTCTTATGCCCGATTCGATGACGGCGGTGTGGCAAAACCACTTAATCGGCGTCGGATCGTCCCGCCGAATGTCCGCCGGCCGTCAAGCCAGCAAAATCGAACAATTTCGGATCGAGCAGATGCGACGGATTCACATGCGCCAGCGCCCGCAGCATCGTATCCTTGCGCCCCGGCATGCGCCGCTCGATATCGGCAAGCATGTCCTTCATGGCATTGCGCTGCAGCCCGTCCTGCGAGCCGCAGAGGTCGCAAGGGATGATCGGAAACTGCATGGCGGCGGCGAACTTGGCGAGATCGTCCTCGGCCGCATAGGCGAGCGGACGCAGCACCATCAGATCCCCTTCATCATTCAGAAGCTTTGCCGGCATGGAGGCCAGCCGGCCGCCATGGAAGAAGTTCATGAAGAAGGTTTCGAGAATATCCTCACGATGATGGCCGAGCACCAGCGCATCGCAGCCTTCCTCGCGCGCAATGCGGTAGAGATTGCCGCGGCGCAGGCGCGAACAGAGCGAGCAATAGGTCGCCCCCTCCGGCACCTTTTCCTTCACAATTGAATAGGTGTCGCGATATTCGATGCGATGCTCAACGCCAATTTTCGTGAGGTATTCGGGCAGAATATGCTTCGGGAAATTCGGCTGGCCCTGATCGAGATTGCATGCGACCAACTCCACCGGCAGCAGGCCGCGCCATTTCAGATCAAGCAGCAGCGTCAGCAGGCCGTAGGAATCCTTGCCGCCGGAAAGGCCGACGAGCCAGCGCTTCTGGCCCTTCAGCATCTGGAAATCGTCCATCGCCTGGCGCACCTGCCGCAGCAGGCGCTTGCGAAGCTTGTTGAAGGAGACGGATCGCGGCGCATCGGAAAACATCGGATGCGCGGCAGAACCGCCATCTTCAGCCTCGGTATCGATGTCGTCTTTCACCGTGGTCGCGATATTCATTCCGTCGTTCCTTGCATCTCAACCCGCTGATAGCAGAAAGCAGGACGAGAAGACACCGTATCAATCGCCGAACACCGACCAGCCCGTGCGTGCCGCCAGCATTTCCAGCGCAACCGCACCGAGCTGCGAATTGCCGACCTTATTCAATCCTGGCGACCAGACGGCAATGGAGCCGATGCCCGGGGCTACGGCCAGAATGCCGCCGCCGACGCCGCTCTTGCCCGGCAGGCCGACATGATAAGCGAAGTCGCCGGAACCGTCATAATGCCCGCAGGTCAGCATCAGCGCATTGATACGCCGCGCCCGCTTCGGCGAAACGACAGAATGGCCAGTGATCGGATTGCTACCGCGCGCGGCGAGATAGAGCCCCGCCTTGGCAAGCTGCTGGCAGCTCATCGCGAGCGCGCATTGATGGAAATAGACGCCAAGCACGTGCTCGACCGGGTGATGGATATTGCCGTATGCCCGCATGAAATTGGCGAGCGCGAAATTGCGATAGCCGGTCTGCGTCTCCGAACGCGCCACCTTGTCATCGATGCTGATCGTCTCGTCGTCGGCCACATAGCGCACGAAGCGTAGCAGTTCGCCGATTGCCTCGCGCGGCTCGTGCCCAGCCAATACAACATCGCTGACGGCGATGGCACCCGCATTGACGAAGGGATTACGGGGAATACCCTCTTCCCGCTCGAGCTGGACGATGGAATTGAACGCGGTACCGGACGGCTCGCGCCCGACGCGCTTCCAGAGGCTCTCGCCTACCTTGCCGAGCGCCAGCGTCAGCATGAAGACCTTGGAGATGCTCTGGATGGAGAAGGGAACTGCGGCATCGCCGATGCTGTAGACATCGCCGTTGACCGCGGCGATCGCCATGCCGAACTGCTTCGGATCGACCTTCGCCAGTTCAGGAATGTAATCGGCAACCTTGCCTTCGCCGATGCGTGGCGAAAGCTCCGCATGAATGCCGTCGAGAATGGCCTGCAAATCCGTCATGAGGCGCTCCAAAGACAAAAAAGCCGCTCGAACCGAGCGGCTTTTCATTCATCAAGAAAGTTATCCGCTTATTAACGCGAATAGAATTCGACGACCAGCTGCGGTTCCATGACGACGGCGTAAGGCACATCGGCAAGAGTCGGGACGCGAGCGAAGGTCGCAACCATCTTGTTATGGTCGGCTTCGATATAGTCCGGAACGTCACGCTCAGCGAGACCAATCGATTCCAGAACGATCACGAGCTGCTTGGACTTTTCGCGAACTTCGATAACGTCTCCAGCCTTGCAGCGGTACGAACCGATGTTGACGCGAACGCCGTTGACCGTGACGTGACCGTGGTTGACGAACTGACGGGCAGCGAAGACCGTCGGAACGAACTTGGCGCGGTAGACGATCGCGTCGAGGCGCGATTCGAGCAGGCCGATCAGGTTTTCCGAAGTGTCGCCCTTGCGGCGGTTGGCTTCGTCGAAGATGGCGCGGAACTGCTTTTCACGCAGGTCGCCGTAATAGCCCTTCAGCTTCTGCTTGGCGCGCAGCTGCACACCGAAGTCGGAGAGCTTGCCCTTGCGGCGCTGGCCGTGCTGGCCCGGGCCGTATTCGCGGCGGTTGACCGGGGACTTCGGACGACCCCAGATGTTTTCGCCCATACGGCGGTCAATTTTGTACTTGGACGATTCGCGCTTGCTCATCGCATTTCCTTTCAAGTGTTATGGCGGCCCGTTGCCGAACCGCGAAGGAAACACGCCCTCCTCTGAACTCCGTTTTCGAGCTCTGACAGGCTTCTCACGTTAGCGAACGGACGAAGCCACGGGACATGTCAAATGAAACACCGGACATTTCTGCCCGGCGTTGGCGCGGTCTGTAAGGGGTCGTCATGAAAATGTCAACAGCCCACGCGGTGGCTGTTGAGAACGAAGCAACGAATGCTATATTTGATGCGTGATGACTGATGCTCAATCAAGGTGCAACGATGCGAACAACCCTGGCAATTGACGACGACGTGCTTGCCGCAGCAAAGGCGATGGCAGAACAACAGCGCCGCAGCATCGGCGATGTCATTTCCGACCTTGCTCGCCGATCGCTGAACCGTGCACAGCCGGCAAAGGAGCGGAATGGTATTCCGCTGCTCACGCCCAAGACGGGCAATCCCCCTGTTACGCTTGATCTTGTCAACAAACTTCGCGACGAACTTCCGTGACATTTCTGTTGGACGTCAACGTTCTAATCGCTTTATTCGACCCTAGCCATGTGTCGCATGATATCGCCCATGAGTGGTTTCACTCCCTAGCCGGGGATAATTGGGCAACATGCCCTTTAACGGAAAATGGCGTTGTCCGAATTCTCAGTCAACCGAGCTATCCCAACTCTCCAGGTCCACCGTCGACGGCCGCGCTTCTTGTTGCCCAACTTCGCGGCTTGCCGGGTCACCAATTCTGGGCCGACGATATCAGTCTGCTGGACGATACTTTGGTAGATTCGACACGCATTCTGACTCCTGGACAAATCACCGACACCTACCTGTTGGCATTGGCGAAATTCCATGGGGGTCAACTGGCAACGCTCGACCGGCGCCTATCGATTTCGGCCGTCAAGGACGGCAAAGCCGCACTCCACATCATCGGCAGCAATTCGTAACCGGAAGCTATTCCGCCGCAGCCTGCTCGCCGCTGTCGATATCGGGCGCATTGGCATCGCCGGGCGCGGTCTGCGAGCCCATATCCGGGAAGGCGACGATGCGCTTGCCGGAGAAATCCGTATGGACGACGACGCTGCCCTGCTCCTCGAAATAGCTCAATAGTCGCCGCGCGCGTCTGGCCGAATGGGTGCCATAGGCGCGGGCGATGCGGGCATCGGACGGGCACGGCTCGCCGCTGATCGCTGCCTTCGCCAGCATCAGAAAGACGCCCTGCAGGTCATCGGTGACGCCGGCAGAGAGCGACAGCGCCGTCGCCCACTGGTCCGTCGCCATGACCTCCTCGTCCGCACCGGAGCGCGCGATCGCCACACGACGGCGGAATTCCGACAGGCTCATGGGTGCGCCGGGAACACGACGCATACGCAGCCGTACGAGAAACTCCTGATAAAGCACCGAATCCGTGCGGAAGCCTGAGGCCGGGTCATCGAGAATTTCGGAGAGCACGGCACTCACCCTCGCCTCCCGATCCTCGCTCGATAGTTCCGGCTGGATGACCTTCGGCTCCGCCGGCGCCGGTACGGAGCGGGAAAGCTCTGCCAGGATATCGGTCGTCGGCCGCGGCGCCGGCGTGGTGCGGCGAACAACGGGACGCGTGAACTCTTCCGGGTCCGGCGTGAAAATCAGATCTTCGACATCCTGCGGTGCGTCCGGCAGCGGCATCAATTTAGGGCTGGAGGAGCGCGCCGAGGTTTCCACCGTGCCGATGGTGATCGGCAGCGGCCGACGCGAAAGTGCCGGCCCAAGCGCGACGAAATTGCCGCGCTTCAGGTCGCGGAACATCTCCGCTTGCCTGCGATCCATGCCAAGCAGATCGGCGGCACGCGCCATGTCGATATCGAGGAAGGTGCGGCCCATCAGGAAGTTGGAGGCTTCGGCCGCCACGTTCTTGGCGAGCTTCGCCAGACGCTGCGTGGCGATGACCCCGGCAAGGCCGCGCTTACGGCCACGGCACATCAGATTGGTCATGGCGCCGAGCGACATCTTGCGCGCATCTTCCGAGACGTCGCCGCCAACCGAGGGCGCAAACATCTGCGCCTCGTCCACTACGACAAGCACCGGATACCAGAATTCGCGGTCGGCATCGAACATGCCATTGAGAAAGGCAGCGGCAGCGCGCATCTGCTGCTCGATATCGAGCCCCTCCAGCGTCAGCACGCAGGAGACGCGATGCTGGCGGATACGATTGGCGATACCGGCAAGCTCGGCCTCCGTGCGCTCACCATCCACGACCACATGCCCGAATTTGTCGGCCAGCGTGACGAAATCGCCTTCGGGATCGATGATGACCTGCTGCACCCATTGCGCCGACTGTTCGAGCAGCCGCCGCAGGAGGTGCGATTTCCCCGAGCCGGAATTGCCCTGCACCAAAAGACGCGTTGCCAGCAGCTCCTCGATATCGAGCTGGGCGCTGGTCCCGCCGGACGCCGTTCCCATGTCGATGCCGACCTGCAATGCACTTCCCCTACGAGCAAGAATCAAACGTGGATGCGTCCCATCTTTCTGAAAGGACGCGCTTCCGTCTAGCAAAGATTTCCGGGCTTCGCGCCCGCGGATTGAAAAAACCCACAGGCGATTGCGATGTCAGCGAAACCGTAAGTTTGCCCGCGACAACTGACTGACCGAGGTGCAGCCCATCAGCTTCATATCGCGCTCGACTTCGGTGCGGAGATGCCGGAGCGCGCGCTCCACGCCCGCCTGACCGGCAGCGGCCAGCGGATAGAGATAGAAGCGGCCGAGACCGACGGCCTTGGCGCCGAGCGAAAGAGCCTTCAGCACATGCGTGCCGCGCTGGATGCCTCCGTCCATCATCACGTCGATGCGGTGGCCGACGGCATCGACGATTTCGGCCAGCTGATCGAATGCGGAGCGCGAGCCGTCGAGCTGCCGGCCGCCATGGTTCGAAAGCACGATGCCGGTGCATCCGATATCGACGGCACGTTTGGCGTCCTCGACCGACATGATGCCCTTCAGGCAAAACTGCCCGTTCCAGTGCTTCACCATTTCGGCGACGTCGTTCCAGTTCATCGACGGATCAAGCATTTCGGTGAAATATTTGCCGATCGACATGGCGCCACCGCTCATGTCCACATGCTCGTCAAGCTGCGGCAGGCGGAATTTTTCGTGCATGACATAGTTCAGCGCCCAGGCCGGCTTGATGGCGAATTGGGTAAGACCGGCCAGGTTGAGCTTGAACGGAATGGAAAATCCGGTGCGGAGATCGCGCTCGCGATTGCCGCCGGTAATGCTGTCGACCGTCAGCATCATGACGTTGACGCCGGCTTCCTTGGCCCGCTCCATCATCGCGCGGTTCAAGCCGCGGTCCTTATGGAAATAAAACTGATAGACCTGCGGCCCTTGATGCTTCTTACGGATCTCCTCAAGGCTGACGGTGCCGAGCGAGGAGACGCCGAACATAGTACCGAGCGAAGATGCCGCAGCAGCAACCGCATTCTCACCCTGGTGATGGAACAGCCGCTGCAGCGCCGTCGGCGAGCAATAGAAGGGCGTCGCGAGCTTTTGTCCCATGACGGTGACAGACATGTCGATCTCGCTGACCCCGCGCAGAACGTTGGGCACGAGATCGCAACTTTCGAAGCTCGACGTATTCCGCCGCAGCGTCACTTCGTCGTCGGCTGCGCCGTCGATATAGTTGAAAATGGGGCCGGGAAGGCGCTTTTTCGCAAGAAGGCGGAAATCATGGAAGTTGTGGCATTCACGCAGACGCATGGCTTGCCTCGACAACACTGCTATCATTCCCAAAAGACATCAAATATCGACCTCCCAATATCCTGCCGCTCAATCCGATCGTAAATTACAGCCGGTGCAAGCGCGCTTCCCATTTGTAAAGCACATCCGGCTCCTTTTCCTCATTGCCTGCCCCGTCCGACTCGTCAACCACGAAGAAGCCGTGCTTTTCGTAAAAACGGCGCGCCGGCTCGTTTCTCTGGAATGTCCAGAGCGACAGCGCCGGATAGACCGACTTGGCGATGTCGAGCAGACGGCTGCCGATGCCACGCCCCTGCGCCTCGGGCAGAACGTAGAGCTGGTCGATCCAATCCTCGAGAAAGGCAATGACACCGACGAGGCGGCCGCCCTCTTCCGCGCCCCAGATCTGACAATCCTTGAACACGACGGCGCTCCAGAAGCCGACATCTTCTTCCGGCGTATGAAGTCCGGCAAGCATCGGCAGCCGCTCGTTGAAAGAGGCCCGATGGACGGCGGCAGCAGCCGGCATGTCCGTCAGATCGAGTTTACGCAGCAAAACCTTGTCTTTCATCATCAAGCCTTGAGTCCAAAGCCCTGCATCAGCCGGCGGGTGGGAAAATCCGGCGCACCGGAGGTAAAGACCGCAAAGTCGAGATTGTCGGGATGGACGGCATCGGCCACCTGCGGCACCAGGCTGCGGGCACGCCTTGCGATCGCCTCGGCCGGATCGAGCCAGTCGACCGGCCAAGGCGCGAGCCGGCGGAAGATATTGGCCATGAAGGGATAATGCGTGCAGGCAAGCACGACGATATCGGTCTTGCGGCCGTCCATCTCGACAAAGCACTGGCCGATCTCGGTCATGACAGCTTCGTCCTCGACGACATCGCCGCGAATATAGGCCTCGGCGAGACGAGCAAGGTTCTGCGATCCGACAAGCCGGACATGGCATTGCGTGGCGAAGGACTGGATCAGATCGCGCGTATAGGCGCGCTTGACCGTGCCCGGCGTCGCCAGCACCGAAACGAGGCCGGAACGTGTGCGCTCTGCAGCCGGCTTGATCGCCGGCACGGTACCCACGAACGTCATCTGCGGAAAAGCTGCGCGCAGGTCGGCTCCTGCCAGCGTGAAAGCCGTGTTGCAGGCGATGATGCAGACTTCCGGATCATATTGAGCGAGCAGCTTTGCGAAAAGACCGACGATGCGCTCCTTCAGCGCTGCTTCTTCCCAACTGCCATAGGGAAAGCCTGCATCGTCGGCGATATAGATGAAACCGCGCTCCGGCATCAGCACACGCGCCTCGCGCAGCACGGTCAAACCGCCGATCCCAGAATCGAAGACGAGGACCGGTTTCAGCTCATTCGCCGCTGCTGTCATCGCTTGGGGCTTCCTTCGGTGCTTTCGAGGATCGGGGATGCGAGCCGCTGCCACGCGGGGACTTGCGTGAGAAGCGGTCGAGAGACGAGATCACTCCACGAAGGACGCTGATTTCCTGTTCCGTAAACGCCCGGCGCGAGAGGACAGCCCGGAGATTGTCGACCATTTTCGGCTTTTTCCCGGCAGGATGGAAATAATTGCGCGCATCCAGCGCCTCCTCGAGCTGTTCGAAGAGACCGAAGAGCTGCTCCTTGGTCGAGGGCCGCTGCTCGATCGCTTGGAACGGCACGGCGCCAAGATCCTCCATGCCCGATTTCATCCATTCATAGGACATCAAGAGCACGGCCTGCGCGATGTTCAGTGATGCAAACGCCGGATTGACGGGGAAAGTCACGATTTCATCGGCCAACGCCACCTCCTCGTTCGTGAGCCCCCAGCGCTCGCGCCCGAAGAGAATACCTGTGCCCTCGCCGGCTTTGAACTTCGTGCGAAGGGTTTCGGCCGCAACGACAGGCGAACGCACCGGCTTGTAACCGTCTCGTTCTCTCGCAGTGGTCGCATAGATGAAATTGAGGTCAGCGATCGCCTGCTCCAGCGTCTCGTAGACCTTGGTCGCCTCGATGATGTGATCCGCCTTGGAGGCCGTCGCTTGCGCCCTCTCGTTCGGCCAGCCATCGCGCGGATTGACCAGGCGCAGCTCGAAAAGCCCGAAATTCGCCATGGCACGCGCCACCATGCCGATATTCTCGCCCATCTGCGGCTCGACCAGGATGATGGCCGGCCCTTCGGCCAGAAGTTGACGCTCGCTATTCGTGCCTGCCATGCTGTTTAAATCTCCGCGCGTGCCCAGCCGCGCCAGTTCGAGCATGATGCCGAAAAGTGTTAGCGGCTTTCGGACGACATCGTGCTCTATTTCCTGAATCCGGAGCCGCAATAGCGAGACAGGCGGCGATCGGCAAGGTTTTTACGCACGGACGCGGCGATGCATCCTGCCCGACTACTGCGGATTGGCCGGCTTCGCCTTGTCCGAAGGTTGCTGCTGCTGATCGACCGGCTGTTGCTGCTGCTGTTTGACAAGATCCAGCATCACGCTTTTGAGCGAGCTTGGATTGCCGTTGTCGTCGTTCGTGACGATATCGTCGACCACAGGCCGTCCGCCCTCCTGGATCACCTCGAAGCGAACCGTAGTCGTTTTCTGATAATCGGCATCGGAGCCCATGCAGGTGGACTTCTTGAAAGTCGCCAATACCTCCGTGACATTGTTCTTCGGCGGCTGGGCGGCGATCTTCACGTCTTCCAGCGGACAAGCATCCTGCGCATTGACGATGACATCGTAGTCGAACGGCGAGATCCCATCTTCGTCCGCAGCGGGAAATTGCGCTGCCGCCTGGTATTTTGCGGCGAAATCCTTGCTGTAGACATCCTTCAGCTTGTCCTCGCCGAAAATATCCTGCCAGTCGCTGTCGCCGCCCGCCCAGTTCGAGACGGTCGCATCCATGATGACCTTGACCGGCGTCGTCGCATCGGCAGCCAGCGCCATATGCGCGCCGAGCGAAAACTGGAACAGCGTGAAAACAAGCGCGGATGCGGCAAATTTTTGCATGATATGATTCCGTTGCAACAGGCAAAGCATGCGCGACATTAGCTCCATCGACCGCTTTGGCAATGGCCCGATCGCAAAAAGCGGGTGATGTCACGAATGATCAAAAACGCGCCGCCAGCGGTTCTATCGGCTTTGCGTTCCGTACTTGCGGTGCTATAGCCCTCGGGACTTCCCATTACTCACAGGACCATCCGGTCCCATCAGCTTAAACGAGGCAGAAGCATGAAGAAGATCAAGGTCGCTAACCCCGTTGCCGATCTCGATGGCGACGAAATGACTCGCATCATCTGGCAGCTCATCAAAGAAAAACTGATCTTCCCCTACCTCGATATCGATATCGACTATTACGACCTCTCTGTCGAAAACCGCGACGCCACCAACGACCAGGTTACCGTCGACGCCGCCAACGCCATCAAGAAGTACGGCGTCGGCATCAAGTGCGCCACGATCACGCCGGACGAAGCACGCGTGAAGGAATTCAACCTCAAGGAAATGTGGAAGAGCCCGAACGGCACGATCCGCAACATCCTCGGCGGCGTCATCTTCCGCGAGCCGATCATCTGCAAGAACGTCCCGCGCCTGGTTCCGGGCTGGACGCAGCCGATCGTCGTCGGCCGTCACGCTTTCGGCGACCAGTACCGCGCCACCGACTTCAAGTTCCCCGGCAAGGGCAAGCTGACCATCAAGTTCGTCGGCGAAGATGGCACGGTCATCGAGAAGGAAGTCTTCAACGCTCCGGGTGCAGGCGTTGCCATGGCCATGTACAACCTCGACGAGTCGATCCGCGAATTCGCCCGCGCTTCGATGATGTACGGCCTGATGCGCAAGTGGCCGGTCTACCTGTCGACCAAGAACACAATCCTCAAGGCCTATGACGGCCGCTTCAAGGACATCTTCGAAGAAGTCTACCAGAACGAGTTCAAGGCTCAGTTCGACGAAGCCGGCATCACCTATGAGCACCGCCTGATCGACGACATGGTCGCCTCCGCCCTCAAGTGGTCCGGCGGCTACGTCTGGGCCTGCAAGAACTACGACGGCGACGTCCAGTCCGACACGGTTGCCCAGGGCTTCGGCTCGCTCGGCCTGATGACCTCGGTTCTCCTGACACCGGACGGCAAGACGGTCGAAGCCGAAGCTGCGCACGGCACGGTCACCCGCCACTACCGCCAGCACCAGAAGGGCCAGGAAACCTCGACGAACTCGATCGCTTCGATCTTCGCCTGGACCCGCGGCCTCGCGCACCGCGCCAAGCTCGACGACAATGCCGAACTCGCGAAGTTCGCTTCCACGTTGGAAAAGGTCTGCGTCGATACCGTCGAAGCCGGCTACATGACCAAGGATCTGGCGCTGCTGATCGGCCCCGATCAGCCCTGGCTCTCGACCACCGCCTTCCTCGACAAGATCGATGAGAACCTCAAGAAGGCCATGGCTGCCTGAGCCTTGCCGCCATCTGGATATGCGAAAACCCGGCCTCGGCGCCGGGTTTTCTTTTGCCCGAAATCTTGCCGCCGGGGCTAACCAGTGGCAACAATGCGCGCAACAAAAGGGAGAGGCAGATGGCTGAAGAACTCGTTTTCTATACCAACCCGATGTCGCGTGGACGCATTGCCCGCTGGATGCTGGAGGAGATCGGCCAGCCCTATCGCACCGAATATCTCGACTTCGGCACGACGATGAAATCGCCTGAATACCTGTCGGTGAATCCCATGGGCAAGGTACCGGCCATCAAGCACGGCAATACCGTCGTCACCGAAGGGGCGGCCATTTGCGCCTATCTGGCCGAAACCTTTCCGCAGGCAGGTCTTGCTCCGACGGCGGCCGAGCGCGGCCGCTATTTCCGCTGGATGTTCTTTGCCGCAGGACCTATGGAGATGGCGGTAACCAACCGTGCACTTGGCTTCGAAATCCCTGCTGAACGTCTGCGCATGGCGGGCTGCGGCAGCTTGAATCATGTCTTCGACACCCTGGAGCAGGCCGTTACCGCTTCGCCGTTCATCGCCGGCGACCGATTTACGGCCGCCGATGTCTATGTAGGTTCCCATGTCGGCTGGGGTCTCAATTTCGGCACCATCGAAAAGCGGCCGGCTTTCGTCGACTACTGGAGCCGCGTCAGCGACCGCGACGCCTATCGCCGCGGCAACGAGATCGACAATGCCGCCCTGCCGAAGCCGGCTAATGCCTGAAAATACAAGCTATTGAGAGGAAATCCTCGATCGCGATCCTATGCCGCTATTTCAGGGGCATATAGATATCCGTCAGCAATTCTGTCGGCGGGACGTCGCGCGGATTGTTGATATACTCCTCGAACATGAGCGTATCGCGCAGCTGCCGGCCGGAAGCCGGCAGCCATTGTGCATAAAGCCACTGATAAGCCTTGTGCATGTTTGCATAGGGACCCTTGTGGCGCAGCACTGCATATGCACCGCCCTCGATCGCGCGACGCTCCAATGGGGCATCGACGGCCACAGTCTCGCCCGCGGTGACGCAAGCGTAGGAGCGCAGCTTGTCCGCTTCCACGACATCGGGATCGTCGAGATAGATGCCGATCATGCGCATATTGGGACCTGCAAGGCCGCGGGCAAAGATCGTGCCGAAGAGTGTTTCAAAGGCCCGGCCGATCTGCATATAGGAGCCGCGATGGGCGACACCGATCAGTGACATCGGGGAGATGGTGCGAAGCGTAACGTCGAACATGACCGTAATCCTTCCTTGGCTACTGGGTTCGAAGATCGTGTGGCTTCCCTCATTCCGATATCGCGCGGGCGGCATGCCGTAGACGGACCTGAAGATGCGGTTGAACGACTGGAGGTTGGGATAGCCCGACCGCTTTGCAATGTCGCTGACGGATAGACGGCTGTTGACGAGATCGCCCGCGGCACGATGCAGCCGAAGCCGCTTGACGGTCGCCGCCGCCGTCTCGCCATAGATCGCCCGATAGATCCTGTGCCAGTGATAGCAGGACATGCAGGCGATTTCGGCGAGCTTTTCCATGTCGAGTTCATCGTCCAGATGCTCATGGATATAGGCCGAAACCCGCCGCAACCGGGTCTCGTAAAGCGTCCACGCCGTTCCGCCACTCATGTCAACTCCCTTACAAATCGATCGGCCCGACAAGAGCATAACCCGATTTGACAAATCCTGCGGAGTTGTCTGGACAAAAGAAAATGGCAGACACCGAAGCATCCGCCATTCTTGATTATCAATCGGAAATCAGTGTCTTAGCCAGCAAGCGCCGCAGCAATCGCCTCGATCGCTTCGTCGGCCTTGGCCCCATCCGGACCACCCGCCTGGGCCATGTCGGGACGGCCGCCGCCGCCCTTGCCGCCGAGTGCAGCTGACGCGACGCGGACGAGATCGACGGCGCTGAAGCGGCCGACCAGATCTTCAGTGACAGCGACGACAGCGCTAGCCTTGCCGTCATCCGAAACGCCGATCAGCGCAACGATGCCAGAACCGAGACCTGCCTTGGCTTCATCCGCCATGCCCTTGAGATCCTTGGGGTCGACACCGGAAACGGGCTTGCCGAGGAACTTGACGCCGTTAACTTCACGGACCGCATCGGAAGAACCGCCCTGGCCACCGCCCATGGCAAGCTTGCGCTTGGCATCGGCCAATTCGCGCTCGAGCTTGCGGCGCTCATCCATGAGCGCTTCAACGCGCGAGACGACATCGGCCGGCTGGACCTTCAGCGTCGAGGCAAGGCTCTTCACGCGGTCGTCCTGTTCGGCGAGATAATCACGCGCGGATTCACCTGTCACGGCTTCGATGCGGCGCACGCCGGCACCGACGGCGCTTTCGCCGAGAATGCGGACAAGGCCGATCTGGCCGGTAGCGGAAACATGCGTGCCGCCGCAAAGCTCGACCGAGTAAGGCTTACCGGACTTTGCACCGCGAACACCCTGCCCCATCGACACGACGCGGACTTCGTCGCCATACTTCTCGCCGAACAGCGCCATCGCACCCTCCGCGATGGCATCATCGACGCTCATCAGGCGGGTCGTAACCGGCGAGTTCTGCAAGATGATCTCGTTGGCCATCTCTTCGACGACCTTCAGCTCCTCAGCCGACATGGGCTTCGGATGCGAAACGTCGAAACGCAGGCGCTCCGGCGCGACCAGCGAGCCTTTCTGCGCTACGTGGGTGCCGAGTACTTCGCGAAGTGCCTCGTGCAGCAGATGGGTCGCGGAGTGATTGGCGCGCAGGCGCGAGCGCCTGTTGTGATCGACGGTCAGGACGACGGCGTCGCCAACCGTGATCTTGCCTTCCGAAACTTCGGAGCTGTGAACGAAGAGGCCCTCGCCCTTCTTCTGCGTATCGCCAACCACAAGCTTGCCGTGGTCGCTCGAAATCACGCCGGTATCACCCATTTGGCCACCGGATTCGCCGTAGAAAGGCGTCTGGTTGACCACGATCTGCACCTTGTCGCCGGCAGAGGCGCTGTCGACGGCGACACCGTCCTTGACGATCGCCTGGATCACACCCTCGGCGGCCTCCGTGTCATAACCCAGGAATTCGGTCGCGCCGTTCTTTTCCTTGAGCTCAAACCAAATGGTCTCGGTCGCCTTGTCGCCGGAGCCGGTCCAATGCGAGCGCGCCTCGGCTTTCTGACGCTCCATGGCATCGGTAAAGCTGGAAATATCGACGCCGATGCCACGAGCACGCAGCGCGTCCTGCGTCAGATCGAGCGGGAAGCCGTAGGTGTCGTAGAGCTTGAAGGCGGTTTCGCCGTCCAGGCTGTCGCCCTTGTGCAAGTCCGAAGTGGCGTCGTTGAGCAGCGACAGGCCGCGTTCGAGCGTCTTGCGGAAACGGGTTTCTTCGAGCTTCAGCGTCTCGGAGGTCAGCGCTTCGGCGCGCACCAGCTCCGGATAGGCGCGGCCCATCTGCTGGATCAGCGCCGGCAGCAGCTTCCACATCAACGGCTCCTTGGCACCGAGGAGCTGTGCGTGACGCATGGCGCGGCGCATGATACGGCGAAGCACATAACCGCGGCCCTCATTCGAGGGCAGCACGCCATCGGCGATCAGGAACGCGGACGAGCGCAGATGGTCGGCGATGACGCGGTGGCTGGCACGATGCTCGCCTTCAGCCTTGACGCCAGTTGCCTCTTCCGAGGCTTCGATGAGTGCGCGGAACAGGTCGATGTCGTAATTGTCATGCTGACCCTGCAGCACAGCGGCAACGCGCTCGAGACCCATGCCCGTGTCGATCGACGGACGCGGCAGATCGACGCGCTGTTCCTTGGTGATCTGCTCGAACTGCATGAAGACGAGATTCCATATCTCGATGAAGCGATCGCCGTCTTCTTCTGGAGAACCGGGAGGGCCGCCCCAAATATGGTCGCCGTGATCGTAGAAGATTTCCGAACAGGGGCCGCAAGGGCCGGTATCGCCCATCGCCCAGAAATTGTCGCTGGTGGCGATGCGGATGATCTTGTCGTCGGAAAGACCGGCGATCTTCTTCCACAGGTTAAAGGCGTCGTCGTCGGTATGATACACCGTGACCAGCAGACGCTTGGCGTCGAGGCCGAATTCCTTGGTGATCAGGTTCCAGGCAAGCTCGATGGCGCGCTCCTTGAAATAATCGCCAAAGGAGAAGTTGCCGAGCATCTCGAAGAAAGTGTGATGGCGGGCAGTATAGCCGACATTGTCGAGGTCGTTGTGCTTGCCGCCGGCGCGAACGCATTTCTGCGCCGTCGAGGCTGTCGTATAGGAACGCTGCTCCAGGCCGGTAAATACGTTCTTGAACTGCACCATGCCGGCATTGGTAAACATCAACGTCGGATCGTTGCGCGGCACCAGCGGGCTCGACGGCACGATCTCGTGGCCGTTTTTCTTAAAATAGTCGAGAAAAGTCGACCGGATTTCATTCACACCGCTCATATGAGGCCCTTCAGTCCTGCGCTCAGCAACTTGCGTCAAAGTCAGAGGCTTTTATCGTTCGCTCCGAGCGCTGTCCAGCCGCACGAACAAAACCGGCCGCACATCCCTTGGATGATGCGGCCGGCTGCAGCATTTAGTCTTGTCTTATGCCGGGAATTGCTCCCGAAATTCCTTATTCGCCGCCGGCGTCGCCCTCGTCGCCGGAATCGGGACCGCCATTCTGCAGGAAGCGGTCGGCAATCAGGCCGGCATTCTGGCGCAGCGACAGCTCGATCTCGCGGGCGAGATCCGGATTGTCGCGCAAGAAGATCTTCGCGTTCTCGCGGCCCTGGCCGAGGCGCTGGCTGTTATAGGAGAACCATGCGCCCGACTTCTCGACGATGCCTGCCTTGACGCCAAGATCGACCAACTCGCCGGTCTTGGAAACACCTTCGCCATACATGATGTCGAACTCGACCTGCTTGAAGGGAGGTGCCATCTTGTTCTTGACGACCTTGACGCGGGTCTGGTTGCCGATCACCTCTTCGCGCTCCTTGACGGCGCCGATGCGGCGGATATCGAGACGCACTGAGGCATAGAACTTCAGCGCGTTACCGCCGGTCGTCGTTTCCGGTGAGCCGAACATGACGCCGATCTTCATACGGATCTGGTTGATGAAGATCACCATGCAATTCGACTTCGAGATCGAAGCTGTGAGCTTGCGCAGTGCCTGGCTCATTAGGCGAGCCTGAAGACCCGGCAGGCTGTCGCCCATTTCACCTTCGATTTCGGCACGCGGCGTCAATGCCGCGACGGAGTCGACGACGAGAACGTCGATCGCGCCGGAGCGCACCAGCGTATCGGTGATTTCGAGCGCCTGTTCGCCGGTATCGGGCTGCGAGATCAGGAGGTTCTGCAGGTCGACACCGAGCTTGCGGGCATAAACCGGATCAAGCGCATGTTCCGCATCCACGAAGGCGCAGATACCGCCCTTCTTCTGGGCCTCTGCAATGGTCTGCAGCGCCAGCGTCGTCTTACCCGAACTTTCCGGCCCGTAGATTTCGATGATACGCCCCTTCGGCAAGCCGCCAATGCCGAGAGCGATATCGAGGCTCAGAGAGCCAGTGGAAACCGTTTCGATTTCGACCACATTCTCGTTCGAGCCGAGTTTCATGATCGAGCCCTTGCCGAACGACCGCTCAATTTGAGAGAGTGCCGCTTCAAGTGCCTTGCTTTTATCCACCGATTTGTCCTCTACAAGCCGCAAAGAATTCTGAGACATCCGATCCACCTTTAGGTTATTGAAGCCGCTCTAGCAATGTCGCCGCCGATGAGAATTCTGTACTCTATTTGTTCTCTTATCGCAAGAGCACAACAAGCAATTGAAAGAAAAAGGTAAAATGAATTTCGTTCTATTTTTGTTTTCCTCTTTCTTCCCAGGCACTTACATGCCCGAAGCGGTGAATTGCGACATGTTTGCGGCTCGCTCGATTCGCCTTTTCGGCTGCTGAGGATAACCCTATGGCGAAAAAGATTCTCGTTCTCGGCGGAGCCCATATCGACCGGCGCGGCCGTATCTTCGGCGACACGGCGCCCGGCGCCAGCAACCCCGGCGCATGGTTCGAAGAGCCCGGCGGCGGCGGCTTCAACGCGGCGCGCAATCTCGCCCGCCTCGGTTTCGACGTAAAGCTGATCTCGCCGCGCGGCGGCGATCCTTCGGGTGAGATGGTCGCGGAGGCCGCCAGCCACGCCGGCATCGACGACAAGCCCTTCGTCTTCCTCGATCGCAAAACGCCGAGCTATACCGCGATCCTTGAGAATGACGGCAATCTCGTCATCGCGCTCGCCGACATGGAGCTCTACAAGCTGTTCGTGCCGCGACGGCTGGCGATTCGCGCCGTTCGCGACGCGTTTGACGAGACGGACCTCATTCTTTGCGACGCCAATCTGCCCGCCGAGACCCTGGCGGCCATCGCGGCAAGAGCCGTCGTTTGTGGTAAGCCTGTTGCCGCCATCGCCATTTCGCCGGCAAAGGTGGTGCGGTTGAAGCCAAGCCTTGCCGGCATCGACCACCTGTTTCTCAACGAGGCCGAAGCCGCGGCGCTGACCGAAATCCGTCCGGAGGATCCGCGCGAATGGGTGAGCGCTTTGCGCGCGCTCGGCCTGCGCAACGGCGTCATCACCCACGGCAAGCGCCCGCTGATTGCCTTTTCTCGCGATACCGTCATCAGCCTGCAGCCGCCTGTCATCGAAGAGGTGGCGGATGTCACCGGTGCGGGAGATTCGCTTGCTTCCGGCGTTCTTTCGGCGCTGATGGCCGGCTATGATCTCGCAGAAGCTGTCCGTCATGGAGCGGCAGCGGCGGCAATCACCGTCCAGTCCCCCTATGCAACGGCAGAAAATCTCTCTCCGGAGCTTTTGAAGGTGATGTTGGCCCTTGTTCCCAAGGCCGAAACTCTGTCATGAAGCCTGCTCAAAACGCGTATACTGTTTCAGTGAATTGGAAACGACAATGACCCAGCCTATCTCGCCCCTGCTTCCGATTTCCTATTCAAAGGAAGTCGCCGCCGCTAAGCTGCGCGGTGCGCCGATCGTCGCCTTGGAATCGACCATCATCACCCACGGCATGCCCTATCCGGGCAATATCGAGATGGCCCGCAGCGTCGAGGCGATCATCCGGCAGGAAGGCGCTGTTCCGGCGACCATCGCCGTCATCCACGGCACCTTGCACATCGGCCTTGAGCCGGAAGAGCTGGAGGCATTGGCCAAGACGGAAGGTGCGATGAAGGTCTCGCGCGCCGATATCGCCTTTGCGATCGCCGAACGCCGCACTGGCGCGACTACGGTTGCGGCCACGATGATTGCCGCAGCCCGCGCCGGCATCAAGGTATTTGCCACCGGCGGCATCGGCGGCGTGCATCGCGGTGCGGAAGAAAGCTTCGATATTTCGGCCGATCTGGAAGAACTGTCCCGTACCGGCGTCATCGTCGTCTGCGCCGGCGCGAAGGCGATTCTCGATATTCCGAAGACGCTGGAAGTGCTGGAAACCCGCGGCGTTCCGGTCGTGACCTACGACAGTACTGAGTTCCCGGCCTTTTGGTCGCGTTCCTCCGGCCTGGCGAGCCCGCTGACGCTGAACAGCCCCGCGGCAATCGCAAACTTCCAGTCCACGCGCGAGCAGCTTGGCATCGATGGCGGCATGCTGATCGCCAATCCGGTTCCGGAAGCCGACGAAATCCCGCGCGAAGAAATGGAAATCTATATCGAGCGCGCCCTCGACAGCGCCGAGCGCGACGAGATCACCGGCAAGGCGGTTACGCCTTATCTGCTGAGCACGATCTTCGACATTACCGAAGGCCGCAGCCTCAAGACGAACATCGCGCTTGTCGAAAACAATGCGCGCCTGGCCGCAGAAATCGCCGTCGCTTTGGCTGAATAATCGGAGCTCTGGTCCATAGTGCGGCCTGTCGTTTCACCGAAACGGCAGGCCGTTTTCTTTCGTGGTTCCGAGAGGAAAGGTTGCGCACCTTCCGGGATAGCTCAGGCCAGAGTAAATAGGCCCAGGGCGGCACGTAATTCGCCAAGCGTTGCCTCCGTCCGCTCTCTCGCTCTCCACGTACCCTCGCGCAGGATCCCCATCACATAATCCGGTTCGGCAGCGTAGCGCGCGCGGCGCTCGCGGATCGGCGCGAGCAGCGCTTGCAAAATGTCTTCCAAGCATCTCTTCAAGGTGACGTCGCCGAGCCCGCCGCGACGATAATGCGCCTTGAGGCCATCGACCAATTGCCGATCGCCACAGAAGGCATCGAGATAGGTGAAGACGACGTTTCCTTCCACCTTTCCGGGGTCGCTGACGCGCAGGTGATCCGGATCGGTATACATGCGCCGTATCACATCTCGGATTTCGTCTGATGATGCCGAAAGTGGAATGGCGTTGCCCTGCGATTTGCTCATTTTGGCCTTGCCGTCGATACCGGGCAGACGTCCAACGGTCGGCACCATGGCCGCAGCCTCGACAAGGATATCGCGGCCGATCTGCCGGTTGATGCGGCGAACGATCTCATTGGCCTGCTCGATCAACGGCGCCTGATCCTCGCCGACGGGAACAACCGATGCCTTGAAGGCGGTGATATCGGCCGCTTGAGAAACCGGATAGCAGAGAAAGCCGGCAGGTACGTCGCGTTCGAAACCGCGCAGCTGGATCTCCGTCTTGATCGTCGGATTGCGCTCCAGGCGGCTGACCGTGACGAAATTGAGGTAGAGCATCGTCAGTTCCGCCAGTGCGGGCAAGGCAGATTGAACGCAGATCGTCGTCAGCGTCGGATCGATGCCGACGGCGAGATAGTCGATCGCGACTTCCAGAACATTGCGGCGGACCTTTTCGGGATCGCCGGAATTGTCGGTCAGCGCCTGCATATCCGCCAGCAGCAGGAATTGCCGATGGCTGTGCTGAAGCGCAACGCGGCTCTTCAGCGACCCGACATAGTGGCCGAGATGGAGTGGACCGGTGGTTCGGTCGCCGGTCAGAATGACGGGACGGGTGTCGATAGGGGAAAACATTTCGTTGCTCCGCAAAAGGAGCCGCCGCAATCGGGAAGGAAAACAGAAATAGACCAATGCCCGCCGGATCGCGGCGGCAGGGTCGATCTCAAGATATGACGACTGCCGCTCCTACAAGGAGCGCCACCAGAAACGGCAAATGGGCTTGGCAAGGTCGATCATATGCAGGCTGATAGCATCTTTGCGCCGTAAGGAGAAGCAAAACCGCTTGCACACGGTTGAGCGATATACGGCTACTTCTTGTCCAGCGTCTCCCGCACGACGACGGCAAGCTGCTTCAGCGAAAACGGCTTGGGCAGGAAACCGAATTGCGCGTCCGCCGGCAGATTACGGGCAAACGCATCCTCGGCATAGCCGGAGACGAAGATGAACTTCAGATCCGGATATTTCTTGCGCAGCTCACGCAGCAGTGACGGACCATCCATTTCGGGCATGACGACGTCGGAAACGACGATATCGACCTGCCCGTCGAGCTCGTCCATGATGTCGAGCGCCTCGACGCCGGAGCCCGCCTCGTAGACGGTATAGCCGCGCGTCTCGAGCATCCGCTTGCCGCCGCGACGCACCGCCTCTTCATCCTCGACCAGCAGAACGACGGCGGACTTGCCTGTCAGGTCCGCCGGCTCTTCCGCTGGCGCAAAGGCCGCAACGCTTTGATCCATGGCTGCGACATCACGGCTTTCCGGCGCTCTGGCTTCGGTTACGGAAGGCATTTCGACAATGTGCCGCGGCAGGAAGATGCGGAAGGTCGTTCCCTTGCCTACTTCCGATTCCGGCTGAATGTAACCGCCGGACTGCTTGATGATGCCGTAGACCATCGCGAGGCCGAGGCCGGTGCCCTTGCCCACTTCTTTCGTCGTAAAGAATGGCTCGAAGATCTTATCCATGATCTCGGGCGCGATACCCGTACCGGTATCGCTGACTTCGACGAGAACCATGTCCTCATGCGGCAAAAAGGGATAGTTGAAGGCGCTGACATCGGCCGCGAGCAGATTGCGGGTACGCAGCGTCAGCATGCCGCCGCCCGGCATGGCGTCGCGCGCATTGACGCAGAGATTGATCAGCACCTGCTCGAACTGCGAAAGATCCGTCTTCACCGGCCAGAGATCACGTCCGTAGTCGACATCCAGCTTGACGTGCGTGCCCGACAGCAGTCTGTCCACCAGCATGCGCAGATCACCGATCACATCGGTCAGGTTGAGGATCGTCGGCCGCATGGTCTGCTTGCGCGAGAAGGCAAGCAGCTGCCGCACCAGCACCGCCGCGCGATTGGCGTTGCGCTTGATTTCCATCAGATCCGCAAAGCTGGCATCGGAAGGCCGCGCCTGCAGCAGCAGATGGTCGGAAGACAGAAGGATCGCGGTCAGAACATTGTTGAAGTCATGCGCAATGCCGCCAGCAAGCGTGCCCACGGCATTGAGCTTCTGTGTCTGCGCCATCTGCGTTTCGAGCGCCTTCTGCTCCGTTACTTCGACAGCATAGACGATGGCAGCTTCCTCCGGCGCCTCGTCGGTCTGATCGATGACGGCGTTGATATAGAAACGGAAATGCCGTGTCTCGTCTTTCGGATTGCGGGAATCGATCGGCGGAATATCGCCCTGCCGGTCCTTGGCCGCCGCCAGCGCCTGCTGCAGCTGCGGCCGATCGCTTTCATTGACCACGGTTTCGAGGGCAGCGCCACGCTCGATATCGTCGCGCGATACCAGCTCGGAGAAGAGTTTCAGGAACGGCGCATTCGTCCGCAGAATACGGCCATTGCCATCGACGGACGCGATCGCCATGGGTGTATTGTTGAAGAATCGGCTGAAGCGCATCGCCGCGGCGGAAGCCGATTGCTCGGTCTCCCCGCCGTTCTGCCGGGTCAATACGATGGTACGGCTCTCGCCCGGAGCGCCGTCGCGCATCGACGTGACGCTGTGAACGATCTGCACCGGCAGACTTTGACCGTTGGAACGGCGCAGATCGAGATCGAGCGTCACCGTCTTCTTCAATCCCGGCTCGGCCTGGACCGACTGAATGAGCGCCAGCCCCTCGCCGGCCACCAGATCGCCTATCGTCATCGAGCCAGGCACGAACTTCGTCAGATCGAAGCCCAGCCATTCGGCGAGCGTTGCATTGAGATAGAAGATCTCGCCCTTGCGGCCGGCGGAGAAAAAACCGGCCGGCGCATGATCGAGATAGTCGATCGCGTTCTGTAATTCCTTGAAGAATCGTTCCTGGTCATCGCGTTCGGAGGTGATGTCGGTGACCTGCCAGATATGCAGCGCCTTGCCGCTCTGCTCAGGCGGCAGCACGCGCGCTTTCAGCCGATACCAATGTGCCCCGTTACCGCTTCCATCCGTGGGACCGAGCGGCTTCAGCAGGCGGAACTCTTCCGATCCCTCCTTGCCGTCGCGCAGACCGTTGGCGAGACGGTAGAGAGCCTCGTTGGACTCGCGGTTGCGCGACAGGAGCATCTCCAGCGACTGCACTTCCGTCGCCTTGGTGGCGCCGGTCAGACGGCCATAGGCGGCATTGGCGTAGACAATGCGCCCCTTCTCGTCGGTAATCAGCGTCCCATCCGGGTGACTGTTGAGAAACGAGCGCGCCAGGCTGTCGGACTGCGGCTGCGGCATGACCTCGACGAAACCGATGATCGAGGAAACGAGGAAGAAGATGCCGACCATGGCAAGAATGCCGAGGCCACCGAGGACGGCTTCATTGTCGAGCTGGTTCTTGAAGACGACGAAGGCTGCGGCGGCAGCCACGAGAACGAGCGCAAGCAGAATGATGCGCAGCACAGTTCCCGAACGAACTCCGCGATCCACCAGCGGCACGCTATACTCGTCGGACGGACGCTGTTTCGTCATAAACCCCTCGTATCAGCCGTTCTCCTTGCGATATGTCATACACGTTAGGGATCGCCGGAGTCGGACCTTTCGAATCTTCTTTATCAATTTGCGTCATCGGCAAAAAGCTTTGCCGGTTCAGAAAGGCTTGAATTCACAGGCAATAGAGCACAACGGGCCGCAATCGCATCTTGTCTCTGGCGCGATCCTGTTCATATGATCGCCGTATAGAAGGGCCAAGGTCAAAGTATCTACCCGCCGCAGTTGCGTTTGAAGCGCGACATCGGGGACAATTACGGAGTATCTCGACATGTGGGACGACATCGCCGGAGCCTATGGCAGCCGTTTCTTTCTTGCAGCCGGCGGGGTCGGAATTGCCCTCCTCGTATTGATCGGCATTCTGTGGGTCGTACGCAACCGCGCACCCTCGCCCTTCGTGCGCGGCGGCAAGAACCGCCAGCCCCGCCTGCAGGTGCTGGATGCAGCCGCCGTCGACGCTCGCCGCCGCCTCGTGCTCGTGCGGCGCGATGGCATCGAGCATCTGATCATGATCGGCGGCCCCACGGACATCGTCATCGAGTCGGGCATTTCCAATCCCACGCGCGCAGGCTCCGCGCCGGGGCCGGCCGAAATCCCTTTGGCATATGAGAAGCTGCAGCAGCCGCAGCAGAAACCGGCCGAGCTCGATGCTCCTCCGGCAGCACTTCCGCAGCGCCAGCAATCCACTGAGGACAAGATCGAAGCCTATCTGCGTTCCGAACCGACGGCTGTATCAGCTCCGCAGTCCGCGCCGGTGCCGGCCACAGCGGAACGTCCGCAGCCCGCTCCCGTAAAACCGCCGCAGCATGTCCTTCAACCCGCTCCGGCCATCAGCCGGGCCGAAGCCGCCGACATATTGGACGCGGCCCGCCAAGTTGTGCTGCCCCAACAACAATCTGCATCCGCGCGCCCGGCGCCCGTCGAGCCCGTCCTCGCAGCTCCTCGCCCCGCCGAGCCTGGCAACGATTTCCAGCGTGTGCTGGAAGCTGAAATGTCAAAGAACCTGACCGCCGAGCGGATCATTCCAAATGCGCCGCCGCTCCGGCAGGCCCAGCAGCAACCCATGCCCGCACCGGCACAAACATCGAATCCCGCACAGCGGGTCGAACCGGAACTCGCGCCGCTGACCGGCGCCGACAGCGCTCTTCAGAAGGAAGTAGCGCGTATCTTCGGCGAAATGAGCGTCAGCCGCGACAAATAATCCCCCAGAATTCGCGCTAAAAGCCTGAAAATAAAAAGGCACGACCGAGATATCCGTCGTGCCTTTTGCGCTTCAAACCCGGCCGAAACCGGTTGTTTCACTACTCGTCGCGATAAACCTTTTCGCGGCGCTCGTGGCGTTCCTGCGCTTCGATCGACAGGGTGGCGATCGGACGAGCATCGAGACGCTTCAGGCCGATCGGCTCGCCGGTTTCTTCACAATAACCGTAAGTCCCATCTTCGATCCGCTGCAATGCCGCATCGATCTTGGAGATAAGCTTGCGCTGGCGATCACGAGCCCGAAGTTCGATGGCTCTGTCTGTTTCCGAGGAAGCCCGATCGGCCAGATCAGGATGGTTTGCGCTTTCTTCTGCCAGATGATCCAGAGTCTCGCGCGCTTCTCTAAGGATATCGTTTTTCCAGGCAATCAGCTTCGCTCGAAAATAAGCCCGCTGATTCAGATTCATGAACTCCTCGTCTTCCGAGGGAACATAATTGCTAAGATCGATCTTCTCACTCAACGCGATTCTCCTGAAGAACATCTCATATGGCTGGGCTGTATATCCCAACCAATAGTGCCGGTTCAAGCCAAATAGATGCTGTCAACCGATTTTTAAATTTGTCATAAAATTCAGCTAAGTGTATATTTTTTCACCACTTCTTTCGAGCGACCGGATTCGCCGCACTCGTAACCTTCCCGTGAAGGCGGGGCATTTCGCTCTCTGAAGGATCGCGTCGCAGTTGACGGCGCGCACGAACAGACGCTACCTCATTAGAGAAATCGAGCTTCGGAATTTCGCCATGATCAGAATTTCGCCGCCTCCCTCCAGGATCTATCTTCTGCGTCACGCCGAGGCCCGGCAGGCTGCACACGGCCAAAAGGATTTCGACCGTCCCTTGAGCGACACTGGCTACGCGGCAGCCGAGATTGTTGCCGACGAGGCAGCCGACAAAGGCTATAAACCGGACCTCGTCATTTCTTCCACCGCCCTGCGTTGCCGCCAGACCGCGGAGGCCATGCGTCGCGTCGTCACGCCGTCGACGGAATTCCGCTTTGTCGACGATCTCTATAACGGCTCACCGGATGTCTACCTGTCGCTCATCGCTGCGCAGACCAATCAGGACTCGGTCATGCTGGTCGCGCACAACCCGGTCATCGAACTGACGCTTGCGGCCTTGATCGGGCGCGAGGCTCTGGCTGGCGCGCTTCCGCGCGGCTTTCCGACGGCCGGCCTTGCCGTTGTCGATTCGACGCCGTCGGGCTGGATGCTGGCCGACTTTGTCACCGAATAGAGACTTTTCCGGGCTGGCCGCAAGCGTCGGCGCTGCTGATTGCAGGCACATATCCGCTCATCTTTTCGGCGCAAGTTTCCGTCCCTATATTCACGGTCACGCTGTCATCCAGGGATCCCGCCTTGCCCCCAAGCCTGACCTCTTTTACCGACGACGCCCTCATTGCCCTTGACAATCTTGCCGATCGCGCAGCCGGCCTCGTCAATCCGACAATTCGTCTGGGCGTAACAGGCCTCTCCCGTTCGGGCAAGACCGTCTTCATTTCGTCTCTGGTGCACAATCTCCTGAACGGTGGGCGCCTGCCGCTGTTCGAGCCGGTGCAGTCCGGCCGCGTCTCCGCCGTTCGCCTCGAACCCCAGCCGGATGATGCGGTGCCGCGCTTTCAATATGAGGATCATATCCACGCACTCGTCAAAGACCGCATCTGGCCGGATTCGACGCGGGCGATCTCCGAGCTGCGCATAACGCTGGACTACCAAAGCGCCAGCGGCTGGAACCGCCTGTTTTCGCCCGGACGTCTCTCGATCGATATCGTCGATTACCCCGGCGAATGGCTGCTGGACCTGCCGTTGCTCGCCAAGGATTTCCGCACCTTCAGCGACGAAACACTGGCGCTGGCCAATACCGGTATTCGCGCCGAGCTGTCGCGTCGCTGGCTGGCGGCAACAGACGCGGCCGATGTCACCGAAACCGCGGATGAAATGAAGGCTCGCGACCTCGCCACGGCCTTCGCTGACTACCTGAAAGCCTGCAAATCCGACGAACGCTCGCTCTCGACGCTGCCGCCCGGCCGTTTCTTGCTGCCAGGCGACCTCGATGGTTCGCCTGCCCTCACCTTCGCGCCGCTGAAGCTGCCTGCCGGAGGCAGCGCGCCGAAAGGGTCGCTGTGGGCGATGATGGAGCGCCGCTACGAGGCCTACAAGGCGGTCGTCGTCAAACCTTTCTTTCGCGAGCATTTTGCCCGTCTCGACCGGCAGATCGTTCTTGTCGACGCACTGCAGGCCATCAATCGCGGCCCTGAAGCGGTGCAGGATCTCGAACGGGCGCTGACGGACGTGCTAGCATGCTTCCGTCCCGGCACGAACTCGCTCCTGTCGTCTCTGCTTGGCCGCCGCATCGATCGCGTGCTGGTCGCCGCGACCAAGGCCGACCACCTTCATCATGAAAGCCATGACCGGCTGGAGGTATTGACTCGCCGCCTCGTCGATCGCGCCATAGAGCGCATCGGCATGGCCGGCGCCGGCATAGAGGTCATGGCGATCGCCTCCGTGCGCGCAACCCGCGAAGCGACCGTAACCCGCGATGGGCAAACGCTTCCCGTCATCGTCGGCACGCCGATGGACAGGGAAACCATTGCCGGCGAGACCTTCGACGGCAATCGCAAGACGGCGGTATTCCCCGGCGATCTCCCTGAAAATCCGCGCTGGCTGTTCGAAGTCCTTGAAGCGGATAAGGCAAAGGTCCATCTGCCCGAGGTGAATGTCGTGCGGTTCCGCCCGCCCGAGCTGGAAAAAACCGGTGAGGGCATCAAGCTTTCGGTGCCGCATATCCGCCTCGACCGCGCCATGCAGTTCCTGTTCGGAGACCGTCTCGCATGACGAAATCGACCGAAAACGAGCCGAACGGCAACCGTCGCCCAGCCGCCTTTGCATTGGAACCGGAGGTATCGGGAACAGGGCCGGACAACAGGGCCACTCCGCCAGCGGTGCGCAAGCCGCAAAGCTTCGATACCGACGTCGTGCTCACGCCCGATGCGGAAGATCCATTCATCAATCCGGCCCTCGGCGCTGATTCGGATGCGAATGCCGTCGCCAAGCCCCGTCGCAAGGGATTTTCCTTCGGCAAGGTGGCGCTGGGTGCGCTCGGCATTCTGGTGTCGCTTGCCTTCGGCCTCTGGACCGATCAGCTCATCCGTGACCTGTTCAGCCGGGCAGATTGGCTCGGCTATACCGCCCTTGCGGCCGTTAGCGTCGGCATTCTGGCCGTTCTTGCCATCGTCATCCGCGAGGCGGCCGGCATGATGCGGCTCGCCGCCGTTCAGACCATCAAGGCCGAGGCGGAGGCCGCCATCGTCGAGACCCGGCCTGCCCGTGCCAAAGCTTTGGTCAAGCGTCTCTGCGCCATTCTGGAAGCCAATCCGGACACGGCAAGGGGCCGCGCGACCCTGAAGGCAGCCGAAGACGACATCATCGATGCGCCGCAGCTGATCGATCTTGCCGAGCGCGAGCTGCTCGGCCCGCTGGACCGCCGCGCCCGGGGGCTGATTCTCGGCACCTCGAAACGCGTATCGGTGGTAACTGCCGTCAGCCCCCGTGCGCTCGTCGATATTCTCTACGTTCTTTACGAAGCGGCAAAGCTGGTCCGCGCCATGGCGGAACTCTATGGAGGCAGGCCGGGGACGCTCGGCATGCTCAGGCTGATGCGCGATGTGATCGCCCATCTGGCCGTCACGGGCTCCATCGCCGTCGGCGACAGCATCGTCCAGCAACTGATCGGCCATGGCTTGGCATCGAAACTCTCCGCCCGTCTTGGCGAAGGCGTCGTCAACGGCATGATGACGGCGAGGATCGGAATAGCGGCGATGGATCTCTGCCGGCCGCTCCCCTTCAGGGCACTCAAGCGCCCGGGCATTGCCGATTTCGCCGGCGACCTCACGCCGAACGTCACCGGCCGCAATCCGGCGTGATGACCCGCAAATTAGGGACTTTGGCGCTCTGGAAACCAAGCATTAACCATTCTGAGGCAAAAGTGAGCCTCAGTTTCACGGTTTCGCCTCGCTAGGGAATGTCCATGTTTTCGCGTCGATTTCTTCTTGTAAGCAGCCTTGCCGCCGCAGCCATCTCCACCGGCGTCTGGGTGCAATCAGCCGACGCGGCTCCCCGCGATAAGGCCTTCTTCCAGTCGATCTCCGGCACCTGGAGCGGCCCCGGCGAAATCGTTGCGGGCAAATACAAAGGTACGAAGTTCACCTGTAACCTCACGGGTAAGCCGTCCGACAGCAACACTGCCGGCGTCAAGCTCGACGGCACCTGCCGCGTCGGTGTCTTCCAGCAGCCGATGTCGGCGGAAATTACGCAGAGCGGCGGTTCCTACAGCGGAAAGTTCCTGGATGGCGCAGCCGGCAAGGGCCTTGACGTCACGTCGGGCACCGTCAACGACAATACCGTCGTTCTCGGATTGAACCGCCAAAAGCTGAACGGCGCCATGATCGCCCGCGTTCCGGACAGCAAGTCGATGAATGTTACCATCTCGGTGAAGGTCGGCGAACAGATGGTCCCGGTCATCGGCGTCACGCTGAAGCGCGCCGACATCGATCAGATGGCCGTCGGATCGATCCAATAGGCATTGGACACCAATTCACAAAGAGAAAGGCCGGCAACATGCCGGCCTTTCTCTTTACAACGGATATATTGTTCATTTAGGCGGCGCGCCACCAGTCGCGGCTTTCATCCGCAACCTCGATGCCTTCGACATCGACGTCTCGCAACCAGTCGCCGACCGTTCGGCCGTTTACGACGAGATCGGGAGCAAAATCGGCAAGCGGCATCAGCACGAAACCGCGTTCGACCATTCGCGGATGCGGAATGGTGAGCAGCGGTTCGGCCTGTTTCAGATTTCCATAGGTCAGCACATCGATATCGATCGTCCGCGGCCCCCAGCGCTCGGCCCGCACCCGCTTCATCTGCCGCTCTATGTCGAGGCATACGTCGAGCAGGGCTTCAGGCGCCAGCGTCGTACTGACGGCCGCGCAGGAATTGTAGAAGAATGATTGGTCCGTCTTGCCCCAGGGCGGCGTGCGGTAAAGCCGCGACACCGAAATCACCCGGCAATCGGCGCGCGCATTCAGCATGCGCAGGGCGAGCGCCATGGCATGGACCGGATTGTCCAGATTGCCGCCCAAACCGAGCGTCGTCCGCACTGCTACAGCTTCAGGCAAAATGCTCAATGCTCACCTGCACATAATCGAGAACGCCCGGAACCGGAGCATTGGGCTTGCGTACCGTGATTTTGGCCCGGCGGATACTCGGAAAACGACGGCATAGTTCTTTAGCTACATCCAGCGCCAGAGCCTCGATCAGATAGCGCCGGCGGCCGGTCACGATTTCCTCGATGACGCTGAATGCAATGCCGTAATTGACAGTGTCGTCGATCGAATCGCGCTCCAGCGCGTCACCGGCTTCGACATCGAGCTCGGCGTCGACGAAGAAGCGCTGGCCGAGGAACTCCTCCTCATCGTGCACGCCGTGTCGGGCAAAGAAGGCGCAATTCTGCAGAGTAATGGTGTATGTCACAGCGCTCATGGCGTCTCTCCGTTTCGAACAGGCACGATCGGGTCCGAAAACCGCTCCCTTGCGTCGAGCATTATGTTTTAAGTCTCGCGCGCGTCCTGAGAATAGCATCCGCAACCGCCAGCGCGTCCCTGTTGATTGCGACATTGTGTACGCGGAATATCGCAGCCCCCTGCAACCGTAGAATCGCGCTGGTTGCGGCGGTGCCGACATCGCGATCAGCCGCGTCGCGACCCGTTATAGTGCCGACGAACCGCTTGCGCGAGGTGCCGACCAGCAGCGGCAGCTCGAAGCGCAGCAATGCGTTGAAACGCGCCATCAGCTCCAGATTTTCCTCGGCGTTCTCCTTGGCAAAGCCGAAACCCGGATCGAGAGCGATGGTCCGCCTATCGACGCCGGCTGCAGCGGCAATCTCCAGCGAGCGATTGAGAAAGAGAAGCTGATCGTCGATCACGTCGGGCAGCTTCTGCCGGTCACGTCCCGTATGCATGATGCAAAGCCCGGCGCCTGTCTGCGCCGCGATCGTGGCAATGTCGGGCTCGCGCTGCAGGCCGAAGACATCGTTGACGATATGCGCGCCGGCCCCGATCGCCAGCCGCGCGGTATCGGCACGATAAGTATCGACCGAGATCAGCGCGTCGGTCCTGCTGCGCAGGGCTTCGATGACAGGCAGCACCCGTCCCTGCTCCTCGCTGGCATTGACGGCGGCAGCACCCGGCTTGGTCGATTCCCCGCCGATATCGATGATGGCAGCGCCATCCTCGACGCAAGCCAGCGCATGGGCAACAGCCTCATCGACGGCCTCATAGTGTCCGCCGTCGGAAAAGGAATCCGGCGTCACGTTGACGATCGCCATGATAACGCTCTGCCGGCCGACGTCGAGGCTGCGGCCATGCGCGACATGCCAGGTTTGGCTGCGAAGCTCGGTCACGAACCATCCCATCCCATTGAAATTGAAAAAACCTTGCGCTTGATATTGCGCTCACAGTGGCTATGCCGCAAGGTTTACGGAAGTTCAACATGGTAGCGACACGAATGCCGCTTGCATCCCATAAGTTCAGTCTTTCGTGTGCCCTGCTGCTCGCGTTCTGCATGCCCGGCGTGGCCGATGCCGAGGTCATCGCCCGCAAATCGATTTCCTATTTCGACATCAAAGGCAACACCCCCGACGAGCTCGACACCGCATTGAACGAGCGGGGACCGCTCGCCATGGGATCCAGCAGCCACCACCCCGGCGCGACGAAAATCCGCTTCGGCGGCAATGCGACCTATAGCGAAGCGAGCGGGCGCTGCTACATTTCCGGCGTCAAGGTCACGGTCGATACGGAAATCATCCTGCCGCGCTGGCGTGACCGGCGACATGCGAACAAGCAGCTTTCCCTGATCTGGGACGCACTGGAAGCAGACATTCGCCGCCACGAAAACCGTCACGTCGAGATCGCACGTCAGCACGCCAGGCAAATGGAGCGGCAGATACTGTCTCTGCCGTCCGCCGGCAATTGCGACGCGCTTCAGGAGAAGGCGAACGCGATCACGGAGCGGGAAACCGAACGCCACGATGCCGATCAGGCGCGCTTCGATCGCATCGAAGCAATCAACTTCCCGAGCCGGATTCAAAGGCTGCTTGACTACCGAAACCGGAAAAACAGCCGGCAATAGGTCGATCCGCACCATCATCTCCGGGAAATTGCCCCTCGGATGCGCCAACTACGGGAAAACAGACACTATATCTGTGAATTGTCGAGCCGCGACGCTCTTTGAACTTTACGGGAATCTGAAATAGGTTTTTCCTATCAATTATAGAGATAAACGCATCGGTTGATTCGAAAATACCGGGCGGAGCTCTCGGAAAGATCGATTGAGAGTGCCTGCGTTGGCGGGTTTGTTCGCTCTTCGGCGCAGTCGGCGTTTGCCTTTTAAAGCATGCGCTACATGTTCTCCTGGCGCGTCCTCAAGCCGCAGGTGTTTCCTCCCTTGCCTGCCGGTGATGCGCCCGCCTCGCCTCGCTCGCTACTTCGGCTGAGCGGGGCATCTTTTTGGGCGCTGGCAGTCGGCGTTCATCCCATCGTCTCCACGCAAATCCGAACGGAGAATTGCCGCGCATTTTTCCGGATGTTGCTCCACCATGGCAACGAACCGAGCGGCGGGGACGCGGAAAGCCAGGCGTCAGGCCTGGCGTTCCGGCACATGTACGACGAGCCCGTCGAGGGCGCTCGTCATCTTGATTTGGCAGGAAAGCCGCGAGGTCGGCCGCACGTCGAAGGCAAAATCCAGCATGTCTTCTTCCATGGCTTCGGGACTGCCGACCTTTTCGGCCCATTCCTCGTCGACATAGACATGACAGGTCGCACAGGCGCATGCACCGCCGCATTCGGCTTCGATGCCGGGGACGGAGTTGCGCACGGCATTTTCCATCACGGTAGAGCCCTCGTCGACATTGAGGTCAAAGCGCGTGCCGTCGAAGGCGACGATGGTTAATTTGGTCATGTGGATGAATTCCGATATTCGTGAATGAAGGACGATCGGAATTTTACTTCCAACAAATTGCCGGGGCAGTCAACATTTGCGCCGCCGAAACGGTCGGGACCATCCGGCGGCGCAAGACATGCATTTCGTCTGTCTTCGAGACAACGCTTTAGCGTGACAGCTTCAAAATGAAGTTCTCCGCCTCGATGACGCACGTGGTGACGGCCGCCATGCGTGCCGCATCCCGGCCCTCGGCCTCGAGCGCGGCTGCCGCATCGGCGACGCGGAAGGCGCCGACGGCGCTGGCCGCACCCTTCAGCTTGTGCGATGCCGCCTCGATGCGCTTGGGGTCGCCGCTGCCGATCTCCTGCAGGCAGGAGCGAGCCTGCCTTGCAAACATCTGCAGCACCTCGACTTCCAGCGCCTTGTCGCCCATGGTCTGCTTTCCAAGGTGGACGAGGTCGATCGCCCGCTCCCGGGAGGGCGCCGCCCCCCGCGAATTATCCGGAGATTCAAACGCAATGTTCAACGCTGCCATTTGCCAATGCTCCCGTCTTTTATCTATGACTGTTTTAGGGACGTGCCGCATGCTTGCGGTCTGAACATGGCCATCCAGTTAAATTTTGGCACATTGAGGGCGCAAAACTCCAGACATGGTTAACGCGCGTTAAACATGCTCAAAATCTTGGGTTTTCATGGCGTTGAACGAACAAGCAGGGTTAACGACGCCTTAATGATCCACTGCCTTTAAGGTGGAATTAATTGTCATACCTAGGGGAATGTGTCACTACGATACTAGTAAATTCGGCTTATGGCACATGCCTTTGCCCAGGAAGTGGATGATGGTAATGTTTTCATAACATCCGTTTGAAAAACCAGTATCCACTCTGAAATGTAATGGGAAATCCATCCTCGATTTTGATCGGAGACGGAGTCCCCCACGGGAGGCAAGGTTCGTCTTTTCCGCGCGCGGCGGAATTAGCGGAAAAGACACGGCAGGCCCGATTGAGTTGTAACGAGGCGTAACCGCATGGCGAACAAAAAGTACATCGAATCGGTCGAGGACAAGGCCTTTCAGGCATTGGACGAAGCTCTGCAGATCGATTTCAGTGACGAGAGCTTGGAGTCTCGCAGCGCCCCTACGCCCGATGTCCCGGAGCGAAAAGTGTCTGAGCCGCCCAAACAGCCGATCAAGCAGAGCAGAGATGACGCAGCCCGCAATACCGGCGGCACGCGCAGCACGGCCAACCAGGCAGCAGCACCACGCTCTGCCGAGGCGCCGAGGAATCCGAACCTTGCGGCGGCCAACGACGGCAGCCGGGCAAGTTCCGCCAGCATTCTCAAGGCGCTGGACGCCGGCTCTCAGAGCCATGCGGTACGCAATGCCACGATCTTCTCGCTCTTCTGGATCATCGGCGGCGTCGGCCTCGCCTTCCTTCTCTATGGCGAGCAGATCCGAAACATCCATTCGCTTGCAGATCTGGTTGCCCTGCCCGGCGTTATCGCCTGCATCGTCGGCATTATCGTCCCGGTCCTCCTCTTCTACGCATTCGGCATGATGATCTCGCGCGCGCATGACATGCGCAACGCTGCCCGCTCTATGGCCGAGGTCGCTCTGCGCCTCGTCGAGCCGGAAACCGTGGCATCCGAACGCATCATGACTGTCGGCCAGGCCGTACGTCGCGAAGTCTCCGCGATGAATGAAGGCATCGAGCGCACCATTGCGCGCGCTACCGAACTCGAAACCCTCGTCCATACCGAAGTCAACGCCCTGGAGCGCAGCTACGCCGACAATGAATTGCGCGTGCGCGGCCTGGTCCACGAACTGGGTGCCGAACGCGACGCCATCGTCAATCACGCCGAACGCATCCGTTCGTCGATCTCCGGTGTGCACGATCAGATCAAGGAAGACCTGTCGCTGGCGACCGAAGAGATTGCCGTGCGCCTCTCCACGTCGGGCGAAGCCTTCGCATCGATGATCGATACGCGCGCCGCCGCCTTGATGGAGAAGTCGGATTCGGCCGTCCAGGCCCTTGGCACCCTGCTGTCCGCCAAGACCGACAGCCTGCTGCAAAATCTGAATGCTTCGGGCCTCGCCCTCGGCCATGAATTCGATACTCGCCTGGAATCCCTGTCGTCGACGCTTGCCGAACGCGGCAACGCGCTTCTCGGCCAGTTCGAAACGCGCGCCTCGACGCTCGATGCGAACACGGAAAAATTGAACTCGGCACTCAACGACCGTGCACGCCAGCTCAATGAAACGCTGGTCGCCCGTACGAGAGAGATCAGCGAAAGCCTCAGCGGCGGCGAGCGGTCCATTACCGGCACGCTGGACAATGTCCTGTCCCGCCTCAACACGGCCCTTGATGAAAAGGGCGCCAGCTTCCGTCAAAGCCTGCAATCGACGGCCGATGACGCCATCATGGACATCGACCTGCGCTCCGGCTTCTTCGAGGAACGCTTCCAGTCGACCATTGCACAGCTATCGACGACGTTCGATGAACGCGTATCGGAATTCACCTCGGCCTTCGACAAGCGTGCCGGTACGCTGGACACCAAGCTTTCGGAAAGCCTTACCCGCATCAATCAGTCCCTCGGCAGCAATTCGGACGCGCTGGAAGGGATACTGACCTCCAGCATCGAGCGCCTGGGCTCGCACCTCACCGACCAGTCTTTCGCGCTGGCAACTACCCTTGCCACGGGCCAGGAAGTGCTGGAAAGCGCGATCGGCTCCAAGGCAAACGAGATCACCGCCGCGCTTCAAAACGCCACGACGGGCATTTCGTCCGCCCTCGCTTCCGGCACGGGCGATCTCAACAGCACGCTTGCCTCGCATGCCGGCGCTTTCACATCGGCCGTGCAGGGCGTCACGCGGGACGTCTCGGCCGCTCTGCAAAGCGGCACCGAAGAACTCACCTCCGCGTTCACCGGCCGCGCCAACGACATCAACAACACTCTTTCCGCTCACACCAGCGAGATCACCCAGGCGCTGGGTTCCGCCCATGAGCGCATCGACGCTGTCATGGCCGCCCGCAGCAACGCCCTGTTCGGCGCGCTGAGCGATAATCAGTCCCGCTTCGAGCAGACACTTGCCGAACGTTCCGAGGCAATTACGAGCGCCGTCAGCGGCTCTCATGAACACCTGACAGCCGCCCTCGACGAGCGCACCTCGATGCTGGCGATCTCGCTTGCGGAAAGCCAGCTTCGCCTTGAAAACACCTTGGCCAGCCGTACCGATACCATCGCCAGCACGATTGCCGACACGCATGGCAAACTCGCCGATACGCTCGACGACAAGACGATGGCGCTCGCCATCGCGCTTTCCGAGAGTCAATCCCGGCTGGAAGACACCGTTTCCGGCCACGCGGAATATGTTGCCGGCACGCTGGATGCCAAGACGAGGGAACTCGCCCGTACGCTTGCCGAAGGCCAGGCCCGCCTCGAAAGCACTGTTTCGGGCCACGCCGAAAGCGTCACCAATGCGCTTGACGACAGGACCATGGCGCTCGCCATTGCCCTCTCCGAAAGCCAGGCGCGGTTGGAAGACACGGTTTCGGGTCATGCGGAACGTGTCGCCGATACGCTCGAAGGCAAGACCAATGCTCTTGCATCGGCCTTGACCAGCGGCCAGGCCCGCCTCGAGGAGACCCTTGCCAACCGGGCCGAGGCGATCGTCAAGGCATTTGCAGGCAATCACAATGCCTTGGCCGACGCATTGGACGACAGAACGATGGCGCTCGCCATTGCTCTCTCCGAAAGCCAGGCGCGCCTGGAAAGCACGATTGCCGGGCACATGGAAAGCGTTGCCAGCACTTTGGACGACAAGACGATGGCATTGGCCATTGCCCTCTCCGAAAGCCAGGCCCGTCTCGAGAACGCAGTCTCCGGACACGCGGAAAGCGTTTCCAGTACCCTGGACGACAAGACGATGGCGCTCGCCATTGCGCTGTCGGAAGCCCAGGCGCGCCTGGAGGATACCGTATCCGGCCATGCTGACCGCGTTGCCGATACGCTCGAAGGCAAGACGCGAGCTCTTTCCGATGCGCTGACCTCGGGCCAGTCGCGCCTGGAAGCGACGCTTGCCAATCGCGCGGAGGCGATCACCAACGCCTTTACCGGCAACTATGCCACCCTTTCGGACGCCTTGGACGATAAGGCGATGGCGCTTGCCATTTCGCTTTCCGACACCCAGTCTCGCCTCGAGGACGCGGTATCACACCGATTGGACGCACTCTCCGAAACCGTTGCCGGTACCCACGACAGGATCGTCAACAGCCTCGATGACCGGACGATGTCACTGGCGGCCGCCCTTTCGGAAGGCCATGCGAAGCTCGAAGAAACCCTGGCAAGCAGCGCCAAGGCCATCGCCCATACCGTTACCAGCGGCCATGAGGCGCTGACCAATACGCTCGACGACAAGAGCATGGCCTTCGCGATCTCGCTCGCCGAAAACCAGAACCGCTTCGAAAGCGCTCTAGAAGAGCGTGCCAACACCTTGCTCGACAGCGTCTCTGGTGCTGAAGCCCGGGTTGCGGGCGCCTTCGGCGACAAGGCGGACGCTATCCGCGCCGCCTATAGCGAGAACCAGGATCGCCTTGATCGCTCTCTGACCGCCCATGCGGACGCTCTTTCCGAAATGCTCGGCAGCAACAGCGATCGCGTCGAAACCGTTCTCGGCTCCACGACCCGCCATCTCGAAAATACGCTCGGCGCCGGCCTGTCGCAGATGGATCAGAACCTGGCTTCGGCTTACGAGCGCATGCGCTCCACGCTGGAAGACCGCAGCAATGCCATCAGCATTGCGCTGCGCGACGCCCATGCGCAGATCGACGAGACGCTGATGGAGCAGACCACCAATATCGGCACGTCGATCGCTACCAGCGCCAGCATGCTGGAAATGTCGCTCGAGGACCGTGAGGCCTCGCTGCGCCAGACCATCGACGCCAGCGCAAGAGCATTGGAAGAGCGCCTGAACGGTGGCGCAGGCGATATTGCCGGCCGCATCCAGCAAGCCGCCGGCGACATCGCACGCTCGGCCGAAACCTTCTCGTCCAACCTGAACCAGTCGATCGACGGCATGACGAACCGCTTCGCCGAGACCGGCTCTCGCGTCGAGGCCAGCCTTTCGGCTCTCGAAAATCGCATTAACGAAGGCGTCACTGGCGTTGCAGCCCAGGTCGACGCCGCCGGCAACCGCCTCTCGGATACGTTGGCGAGCGGCGCAGCAAGGATCGACGACAGCAGCGGCCACGCAGCTGCCCGCATCGAAGAGCGGCTTTCGACCATGGATCGCGCCCTCAACCTCGGCCTCGAAGCCGTCAACCGCACGATCGAGGGCAAGGCCGCCAATCTTGCGACGACGCTGCGCACGGCGGTTGCCGATGCCGCGCAAGGCATGGACACGGAAGCGACGCGCACCGCCGGCCTGCTTGCCGACACGGGACAGCAGTTCGCCGAGAATCTCGGCAGCCACAGCGATGCCTTCGCACGCGCCATGACGGAGCGTTCCAACGACCTCGTCAACCGCGTCTCGGAAACGCAGAACCGCTTGGCGAGCCAGGCCGCGGCCGTCGCCCAGACCTTCTCGGAAGCGGGCAATGCGATCGTCAACAAGGTTGCCGAAGCCGAAGGCCTTGTCAGCAATCAGGTCAATACGATCTCGCAGGCGCTCTCTTCGGCAGAACAGTCGCTGGAAGCCCGCGGCGCGGCCATCCGCAACACGCTGGCCGATGGCAGCGAGCAGATCGCCTCCACCATGGCGCAGGTCGAACGTGCCCTCGACGAGCGCGGCACTGCTATCCGCGCATCCTTGGAAGAGCGCACCCGCGAGATCAACAGCACGCTTGCCGATGTCGACAAGGCGCTGGAAGCACGCGGCTCGTCCATCCGCACCTCGCTCGACGAGCGCACCCGCGAGCTGAACTCCATGCTGGCAGGACGCTCCACCGAACTCTCGCGCCTGATCGACGAAAAGGCTCGGCCGATCGTCGATCGCTATGCGGCGACGGGTCAGGAGGCGGCAGCCCTCATTTCGGCTGCAGCCCAGGAAAGCACGGAGCGACTGCGCGCTGAAAATGCAGCCCTGATCAACGCGATCGCGTCGCGCACTGAACATGCGGTCAATACGGTCAGCGCGCTCGAAAACAACCTGCTCGCAAGCGTCAACGGCATCATCGCCCGCCTTGCCGAGAACAATTCTGCGATCGCCGGCCTGCTGACCAATGCCGCATCTGAATTCGCGAGCGTGGATGATCGTCTGACGGCGACCTCGACACGCTTCGCCGAATCCGCGGCGAAGGCCGGCGAGATGGTTTCGGCGTCCAGCCGCCTTCTCGAAGGCAAGGTCGACAAGCTCTCGGACATCACCGGCCAGACCTTGTCGCAGGTCGGCAACATCGTCGGCCGTTTCGACGATCACTCCAAGGTGCTGTCGCAAGCCTCGCAGCTTTTGGGCGCTGCCCAGTCGAACCTCGTGTCGACGCTGGAAGAACGCGAAACGGCATTGCAGAACCTGGCCGTCGGCCTCGTTCAGCGTTCGGAAGAGATCGAGAACACCATGCGCGCCCTCGGCTCGATGGTGGAAACCGCCTTCGACCGTGCGGAACAGAGGTCGAACCAGGTGACCGGCAATCTCCGCCAGAGCGTCCAGTCTTCCTTCGGCGATATCGGTCGCGTTCTCTCCGATGCCGAGAAGCGCGCCGAGGATGCGGCGGAAAACATGCGTATCGCATTGCAGAAGGCTGGCGAGGAAGCGAACCAGGCGGTCGAAAACACATTCGCCAATGCCGAGCGCCGTTCCAGCGATCTCACCAATCGCCTGCGCGGTGGCCTCACCGCCTCGCTGTCCGAGGTCGAGCAGATGCTGGCCGACGCCGGCAAGACCTCGGATACAGCTGCCCAGCAGCTGCGGGAGACCCTGCGTGTCGCTGTCGATGACGCAATCGGCCGCTTTGCCGGTGCGACGGACGAAATCCGCCGCTCGGCCGGCGATATCCGCCGGGAACTGGATCTCACCCGCAGCGAACTGAAGCGCGGTGCCTTCGACCTTCCGGAAGAGGCAAAGGAAAGCGCCGCAGCCATGCGCCGCGCCGTTGCCGAACAGATCAAGGCCCTCCAGGATATCTCGCAGATCGTCGGTCGCTCCACGCAGCAGCTGGAAATTTCCGAGCCCGCTGCCCGTGCCCTTGCGGATGCGCAGCCCACCCAGCGCCCGC
>NZ_JAUQTZ010000035.1:0-53491 GCF_059803845.1 Rhizobium sp. UFLA01-1127
CGACGTCAATCTCAACAATCCGAAGATCCCGCAGGTCGAGCAGAGCGATCACGAGCTTGCCGATCTCGCCTTGAAGCAGGCCGTCAAGGAGAATGGCGACAGCTTCAAGGCAGGCTATGTCTATGTCGCCGGGTTTGCGCCGCTCGACCGCCGCAACGAGGTCTGGGAAACGTTCAAAAAGCAGAATGCCGGCGTGGTCGAGAAGGCCCGCTTCGGCAATGTCAGCGATACGACGGCGACCTCTACGGCCGATCAGGCGAAAGCCGCACTTGCGGCCAATCCCGATATATCAGTCGTCTTCGCTCCCTATGACGAATTTGCGCGTGGCGTGAAGCTTGCCGCCACGGATCTCGGCATCGTGAACAAGCTGAAGATTTACTCTGCCGACGTATCGACGGCGGACATTCAGGAAATTGCCGAGCCTGACAGTCCCTGGGTGGCGACGGTCGCGACCAATCCGGCCGTTGTCGGCGCCGTCTCCATCCGCGCCGCCGCTCTGCAGATCGCAGGGCAGGAGGTTCCGCATCAGATCGCCGTCAAGCCGACGCTATTGACGCAGGAGGAGCTTCGCACGGCCAAGGTCCGGACGATCGAGGAACTGGCGCGGAAAATCCCCGCCTTCAGCACCAGCGATGCGGTGACCGCAAGCTGGATACCGGACAAGCTTTTCTAGAGCGGAATGCCGAAAAGTGTCAGGGGATTTCGGGCGACATCCCGCTCCAACTTTTTGATTTAGAGGCGGATTCAGATTTCAGGTCGAACAGACCTGAAATCATCCGGCTCTGGACAGCCGACTTCGATCTGCCGGCTGGGTCTATCGATCCGGCCGGACTACGTCACTGAACCGGAGTTCCTATCATGAGCCAGTCCAACGTCGTCTTTGCGGGCAATCGAAACGCCACGCGAGAAGACCTCTTTGCCAGAGCGGAAGAGATTTCCGCAGATCTTTCCACGCGCGCCGCAGAGCTTGACCGTGAAGGTCGGCCACCGCTCGGCGAAATCGTCAAGTTGAAGAATGCGGGATTGTTGAACGCCCTGCATCCATCGCAGAGCGGTGGCGGCGGTCTTGATTGGGTGGATGGCTTGCGGCTGGTGCGCATCCTTGCGCGCGGAGAAAGCTCCATCGGCCAGCTTGTCGGCTATCACTACGTCAACAGCCAATATGTCTATTGGGCTTTCGATGAGGCGCGCGCGCAGGAACTCGCCGGCAAGACGGTAGCCAACAGCCTTTATTGGGGGGCGGCCGTCAATCCGCGCGATCCAGGCCTCGTGCTGACGCGGCGCGGCAATGGCTATGTTCTGAACGGCCGCAAATCCTTTTCCACGGCCGCGCACGTCTCCGACTACATCAATGCCAATGCCGCGCTCGATGACAGGATCGTCGGCTTTGCCGTCCCGACCAGCCGGGCAGGTTACAAGGCCAATGACGACTGGGACAATTTCGGTCAGCGCCTGTCCGACAGCGGCAGCGTCGAGTTCCATGATTTCCCTGTCTATGAGGAGGATCTGGACCGGGCGGCAACGATCGGCGGCGAGGCGCCGGTGCTTGCGACATTCAATACGCCGCTCATTCAACTGGTTTTCGTGAATTTCTATCTCGGCACGGCCGAGGGCGCATTGCGCGAGGCCGTCGGTTATGTCCGCGCCACGACACGGCCATGGGTTACCTCCGGTGTCGAGCGAGCCTCGGACGATCCTTATATTCTCGAGCGTGTCGGCGAGTTCACCGCAGCATTGAAGGCGTCCGCCGCCTTGGCCGATGGTGCTGCAACGGCAGTCCAGGACGCGCTTGCCAAGGGACATAAGGCAACGGCGCGCGAGCGCGGCGAGGCGGCGGCCGAAGCCTATGCGGCGAAGGTGCACGCGACCCACGTTTCGCTTGATATCACCTCACGCGTCTTCGAGCTCACCGGTGCGCGCTCGACCGCCGAGAAATACCGCTTCGATCGTTTCTGGCGCAATGTGCGGACGCACACTCTGCATGATCCGGTCTTCTACAAGGCCAAGGAAGTGGGTGAGTTCGTTCTGAATGACCGGATTCCCGAGGTCAGTCTCTACAGCTGAACACCAGGGTCAAGGACCTCGCGTAGGCTAAAAGGCCGTAGGGTCGTAACTTGAGCTAGCGGTAACTTCACCCGTACTCAAGATCGGTCAGCGTTATCGGTATCTGGTGTGGTGTGTGCCAGCCTGGAACACACCACAGCCTCTAGCGGGCTCGTCCGATTGTGGCCCTCGCACGATGCTGGATGAATGATGTTTCAATGCCCGGCTCACAAATCCTGTGCTCAACTCATTATTCTGTGGAGGGTTGCCGGCGCGTGCCGCAATGCGCACACGTTCCTCAATAGGATCTCTTCGCTCACGAATCGTTTTCAACGTCCAGAAGGGCAGGCGATCTCGATTGAGAATGAAATTGATCCAATGGAGTCCTTCATGGCTGACATGCGCGCACCGCTTTCAGGGGTGATACCGAAGATTTCCGTTGTCGGTGTCGGCGGTGGTGGCGGTAACGCGATCAACAATATGATTGTGCAGGAACTTCAGGGCGTTGAATTCATCGCGGCAAATACGGATGCCCAGGCGCTAGCGACATCCAAAGCGACTGGGCGCATTCAACTCGGCGCACAGGTGACGGAGGGGCTCGGAGCAGGCTCGCTACCAGACATCGGACGAGCCGCCGCCGAGGAATCCATCGACGAGATCATGGACCACCTCCACGGCACGCATATGTGCTTCGTAACTGCCGGAATGGGCGGCGGCACGGGGACGGGTGCTGCCCCGATCATCGCTCAGGCCGCGCGGCAGGCGGGCATCCTAACGGTCGGCGTCGTCACCAAGCCCTTTACGTTCGAAGGCAACCGGCGCATGCGCACGGCCGACGAGGGCATCGAGCGGCTCCGCGAAAGTGCCGATACCGTCATCGTGATTCCCAATCAGAACCTGTTTCGCATTGCGGATGCCACGACCACCGTCGCAAATGCTTTTGTGACTGCGGACCGCGTTCTTTATGCGGGTGTAAGCTGCATTACGGACCTGATCATCAAGGAAGGTCTCATCAATCTTGACTTCGCCGATGTCAAATCCGTGATGCGGGGAATGGGACGTGCGATGATGGGAACTGGCGAGGCTTCAGGGCCGGGTCGGGCGCTGAAAGCGGCAGATGCCGCCGTGTCCAACCCGCTTCTGGACGACATGAGCATGAAGGGCGCGCGAGGCGTGCTGATCTCCATTTCCGGCGGGTCCGACATGACGCTGTTCGAGGTCGATGAAGCCGCCAGCCGCATCCGCGACGAAGTCTTTGCCGATGCCGATATCGTCGTCGGCGCGATCTTCGACAAGAATCTCGACGGCGTATTCAGGGTATCGGTCGTGGCAACCGGCCTGGAAAGTCTTGCGCCATCGGCTGGTCAGTCTGCGGAGATGATTATGGACCGGCACTAGCTGGCTTTAGCGTGGTGCTGCTGATTTTGCCTTTGGTAGTATGAAAGCCCCGGCGCTCATGACGAGGCTTTCATTTATCCGTTAAAGCGCGCCGTTCTTCGGCGGGATGACGTCGTTGAGGAAGTAATTGCCGACGACGTGATATTTCCAGCGAACCGGATCGTGAAGCGTATGCGTGCGGGCATTGCGCCAGTGCCGGTCGAGATTGAGGTCGAGCTTGACCGATGCGGTGCCGGCAAGTTCGAACAATGTGTTTGTCGCTTCGATGGCGATTTCTGTTGTCAGCACCTTGGCGGCCGCCACCGCCAGCGTTGCCTCGACCACTCTCTTTTCCGTCGTCTCGACCTGAGCCGCATCGACCTTGCGGCCGGCGCGCTCGATGGTCGCGGCCGCGGCCTCGAGCCGGATGGCGACCTGTCCGACCTTGGCGATCGTCAGAGGATCGTCGCTCGCGCGTTCGACGCCGCTATCCATCCAGGGGCGTGATCTGGTTTTCACGAAATCCAGCGTCTCGGCAAAGGCGGCTCTTGCGATTCCCAGATCGATGCCGGCGTGAATGATCTGCCCGACCGAGCCGATCGTCGTCGACCGCTCGAAGCCCTTGTGATGCGGGACGACATGATCGGCATTCACATAGACGTTGTTGAGGACCGTCGTGCCGCTGCCCGTCGTGCGTTGCCCGAAGCCATCCCAGTCGTCGATGATTTCGACGCCTTCGGTTCCTTTCGGAACGAAAGCCATGACCAGTTTGTCGGCTTCATCCAGGGCGAAGACCGTCACCCAATCGGCAAAGAGAACACCTGTCGAATAGAATTTGCGGCCATTGATACGGTAGCCGGGACCGTCGCGGGTGACGCGGGTATTGTAGTGCCCGACCGTCTTTGTGCCGCGCTCGGACAGTGCGTTGCCGAAACGATCGCCTGCCAGTGCACGACCGAAGAAATAACGCTTCTGATCTTCCGAACCGTCGATGCGCAGGGCTTCGAGAATATAGAAATGGTTCTGCGGGATCTGTCCGATCGAACCGTCGGCCTCGGCCAGGATTGCCGTGATCTCCGCCAGCGTCGCATTCGAGACATCGAGGCCGCCATATTCCTCGGGAACCGTAATCGCCAGCAATCCGGATTGCGCCAGCGCGTCCATTTCGGCAAAGGGGAGCAGTCTTTCGCTGTCGCGCTCGGAGGCTCTGGCTGCAAAGCGTGCGGCAAGCTCCTGCGCGACAGCCAGCGCCTGTTGCTCGGTCTCCAGCAAGGCGGCCTCGGGGTGCGTGGCGTTGATATGGTGCAATTGCGCGTTCATAGGCAGGCTCCGATTTCGATCGCCGCCACGATGCAGCATTCAAAGCCGGGCTTCGAGGAAGGGCATTTCGTTTTTGGAGCTGCAGTCGCGTCTTCATTCCTTTATCTATAGAATTAATAGTCAATTGCTGCCTGAAGCTGCATTGGAGCCTTTCCGCTTTCTTCGAATTGCGAAAACGTTATCCGTTTGTTTTTGCGCAATTCCGGAGGGAAAACCGCGCACTATTCCTGGAATTTAGTGATGATAGAGATCGATCTTCCGGCTGGTTGCCGACGGCGGGCTCGCACGGCCATCAAAATCGGTTGCCGATGAGAACCGCGCTCGGATCCCAGCGTGGCGCCGGGAAGGGCTTTGAGGCAGGTTAGGTGCATGCCGGCCCGCCAAGGACGGACCGGTATGCCGTTTATATTAGGAGGCCAGAGCGCGGCGCTCCGTCTGTGTCGGCATGGCTTTGCCGGAAACACGCAAAGGGGCTTTTGCAGCGGTCCGGGAGACGGCAGGCGAAATGCGGACCGTATTGGTTTTGGTTGCTCCCAGCCAGCGAAGAATCGCGTCGAAGCCCGGCTGGGCAGCCCGCCTGAATTCCGTGCTCATTTCCTCGTCCATGCCGCAGAGCGAGGCAATTTCCTGGAAGTCCACGCGCCCTGCGCGAAGAGGGGGACGCGACTGGAAAACGATCAGGCCGATCATGAAGCCTTTGATATTCTCGAAGCTACGCGGCTGAAGCAGCGGCTTGAGCCGCATATCGCAAAAATCCGAAATCTTGCGCTGGAAAACATCAGAGGCAGAGCTTTTCTTTATAGGCATTATTCATTCCTTGCATGCGACATTATCCAAAGGTCGGGGTGTGGCCCGCTAAAGCACGGAAGTTAACGAAGCGCAAACAACCGACCGATTGGCCGCTTTCAATTCTACGATGCGCCGACATTTGGCAAGGGAAAGATCGATCGCGCTTCGGTCAGCGCCCTATCCGACCGGGGAGCGGTGGCCGGATGCCAGCGCCTTGCCACAAAAACGCCAAGACCATGAAAAAACTGTAACTTGCCTCCCGCGACATAGAGAGCGACATTTCCCCTTGCGCCGGAAGTATGAGGTGAAAGACATGTCAGTCTTGGAAATATTAGTCAGACGCCGGATGCAGGAAGAATATGCCAAGGGTACGTCGCCAGAGCGCATCACCCGGCTCCTGCAGGAATTCTTCAATGGGTCGGAGGCTTCCCGAGCGGATGTCTTGCGTTCCGTGGAGAACGCTAATGAGTTCAAGATTACAGATGTTTAGCTTGTGACGTTTGAATGAACGAAGCGCCGTTTAAAACAGCGCTTCGTTCATTTTCATGTTCGTCCGATCTGGCCCGCCTGTGTGGACTGGCCTTCTGCAGCAGGCGAATGGCTTCGAGTGCGCGGGAGCCGCATTGCTGCTTTCGACAGACCAAGGGCGATAGATCAGGGGCGGGTCACATCGTGGCTCCGAGCTGCCAGGGGACAAATTCATGGCGACCGTAGCCGAGCAGTTCGGATTTTGAACGCTTGCCCGAGGCGGTGTCAAGTATGGCCTGAAAAATCTGACGCCCCTTTTCCTCGATGGATACGCCCTCGACGATGTCGCCGCAATTGATGTCCATATCCTCTTCCATGCGGGCAAACAGTTCGGAATTGGTGGCAAGCTTGAGGGATGGGGTCGGCTTGCAGCCATAGGCCGAGCCGCGGCCGGTGGTGAAACAGAGCACATTGGCGCCGCCGGCCACCTGGCCCGTGGCGGCGACGGGGTCGTAGCCCGGCGTATCCATATAGACGAAGCCCTTGCGGTCTATGCGCTCGGCATAGCGATAGACGCCGCGCAATGTGGAATTACCGCCCTTGGCGACGGCGCCCAGGGATTTTTCCAGAATGGTCGTCAAGCCCCCGGCCTTGTTGCCGGGCGAGGGGTTGTTGTTCAGCTCGCCCCCCGTTTTCGCGGCGTAATCGCGCCACCAGTCGATCAGGTCGACAATCTTCCGGCCGACCTCGGGGCTTTCCGCCCGCCGCGTCAGGAGATGCTCGGCCCCATATATTTCCGGCGTTTCCGACAGGATAGCGGTGCCGCCATGGCGCACGAGAATATCGACAGCCGCGCCGAGCGCCGGGTTGGCCGTCAGGCCGGAATAGCCATCCGAGCCGCCGCATTGCAGCGCCAGCATCAGTTCGGAGGCTGGAACCGTCTCGCGCACCGATCTGTTGGCAAGCGGCAGCATCTCTCGGATTTTCTCGACACCCATCATGACCGACTTACGCGTGCCGCCGACCTCCTGAATCGTCAGGCTCTGGAAATGGTCGCCCTCGGCAATGCCGTAGGTCTTCTTCAGGCGCGGGATCTGAAACACCTCGCAGCCGAGCCCGATCAGGAGGACGGCTGAAAAATTCGGGTGGCTGGCATAGCCCCATTGGGTCCTTGCCAGAAGGTCGTATTCCTCACCCTTGCTGCCCATGCCGCATCCGGTTCCATGGGTGAAGGGAACGACACCGTCGATGTTGGGATAATCGGCCAGAATGCCGGAGCGCATGATCTCGTCGGCAATGAAATCGACAACGGTGGCCGAACAGTTCACAGAGCTCAGGATGCCGATATAGTTGCGTGTGCCGACGCGGCCGTCCGCCCGACGGAAGCCCTCGAACGTCGCGGGACGCTCGCCCGGCAAAAGCCCGCCATCGGGTTTCGCCTCGGAGCTGAAGGCATAGTCGCGCTCGAAATCATGGATCGCGACATTATGTTCGTGCACCCAGTCACCCGGCTGAATATCGCTTTTGGCAAAGCCGATGATCTGCCCGAACTTGCGGATCGGCTCGCCGCTTGCGATCGGCTGGACGGCGACCTTATGGCCGCGAGGAACGGCTGCTGCGACGGTAATGCCGCCATCGATCATCTTGCCCCGCGAAAGGCTTTCGATCGCAATGACGACATTGTCGGCATCATGGAGGCGAAGCGTGCGCGGTGCGGCCATGCAATCACACCTCCAGAATGGCTTTGATGACGCGGGCTTCGGGGCGCAGCCATTCGGTGAACAGCCCGGGAGCGTCGGAAAGGGGACCGCGATGGGTATTGAGGGCAGCGGTCGGCACCCGGCCCGCTTCCATCTGCCTCACGACCTCGGCAAAGTCGTCCGGCTGGGCATTTCGGCTGGCAAACAGCGTCGTCTCGCGCTTATGGAATTCCGGGTCGGAGAAGGTGATATCCTGACGAACGACGCTGACGAGAACATAGCGTCCGGCATGGGCAACGAAGCCGAAGCCGCGCTGCATGGCACCGGCATTGCCCGTGGCGTCGATGACGACATCGAAGAAATCGCCATCTGTCAGGCGTTTGGCCTGCGCTTCGGCGTCTTCATTGGCGAGGAGGATCCTGTTCGCGCCGAGTGCGTCGATCGTGAAGGCGAGGCGGTCCTCGCGCACGTCCATGACGGTCACATCGGCGCCGCGGGCTTTGGCAAAAATGATGGCGGACATGCCGATCGGTCCCGAGCCGACGACGAGAACGCGATCGGAAGCCTGGATACCGCTACGCTTGACGCCATGGGCGCCGATCGCCAGAAATTCGATCATGGCGGCCTCGTCGAGTGAAGCTTTGCCCGCCGAGATGACATTCCCTTCGGGAACGCAGAGATATTCGCACATGCCGCCGTCCCGATGCACGCCGAGCACGGCGATGTTCTGGCAGGCATTGGTTACGCCGCGGCGGCAGGCCACGCATTTGCCGCAGGAAAGATAGGGGACGATATAGACGTTGTCGCCCTGTTTCAGCCGCGTCGATCCGCCCGCGTCCTCGACCGTTCCCGAGAGTTCATGACCCATGACGCGCGGATATTCGAGGAAGGGATGCTTGCCCTGGAAGATATGAAAGTCGGTTCCGCATATGCCGACGCGCTTGATGCGGACCAGTACGTCTCCATCGGCGGGAACAGGAATATCCCGCTCGATCAATGACAGCCGGCCTGGTTTATGGCAGATCAATGCTTTCATCATTCACTCCTCGTCCGTAGGGTCAGCCCGCTGAACCGCTTCTTCGGATCGCAGGGAGCGCCGCACGGGCGGCGCTCGGGTTTTTCAGGATAGTCGTCGGCCTCACGTCTTCGGCATTTCAGCCGGAAGCGCGACGCCATTATACTTCTGATAAATCGCGCTGAGCTTGCCGTTGGCAAGGTTTTTCGCGATCCACTCGTTCAATGTCGTCTTCAGTGCGTCGTCGCCCTTGCGCAGGCCGATCGCGTAAGGATTGGTCTTGAGGACCAGTTTGACCTCGAGCGGGTCGTTCGTCCGGCGCTGATTGACGGCGGCCATGATCTGCGGCGAGGACGCCATGATGTTGACCTGGCCGGAAACCAGGGCGGTGATCAGCGTTGCGTCATCGTCATAGCGGACCATTTCGGCATCCTTGGCCTGATTGGTCGCTTCCTTGTCATTGGTCGAGCCGCGGGTGGTACCGACCCGCTGACCGACGAGATCCTGAAGGCTCTTGATCTCGGTGCTTTTCGGCGCGGCGACCACAATCTGGATGACGCCGTAGGCATCGGTGAAGTCGATGACCTTCTTGCGTTCCTCGTTGACGCTGAAGGACGCCATGACGATGTCAGCCTTGTTGGTCAGGAGGAAGGGCACGCGGTTCGGACTGGTCACCTGAACGATTTCCAGCGGATAGCCGAGATCCGAAGCAAGCAGCTTGGCGGTCTCGACGTCTGAGCCGGTCGGCTGCATCGCCGCATCGCTCATACCGAACGGCGGCGAACCGAGGTCGACCGCGATCAGGAGCTTCTTCCGCGTCTTGATGGTCTCAAGCGTATCGGCCAGGGCCTGACGCGCATGGCCGCCCAGGAATGTCGCGCCGGCCAGTGCGCCGGTTACACCTGCAAGAAAAGTTCTGCGTTTCATATTCTCCATCCCTTTGTCCTTTTCACAAAAATCTCTTCCCGATCTCAGAGACCGCTGCCCACGAAGTCCCGCAGCTCCTTGGTCTGCGGATTGTCCAGCATCGCGCCCGGTCCGGTTTCCCAGACCTGCCCCTGATGCATGTAGACGACCTTCGACGCCACCTTGCGGGCGAAGGCCATTTCATGCGTGACGAGGATCATCGTCATCCCGCCACGGGCAAGGTCCTCCATGACCTTCAGAACTTCGCCGGTCAGCTGTGGATCGAGAGCGGACGTCACTTCGTCAAAGAGCATGAGCTTGGGCTTCATGGCCAGGGAGCGGGCGATCGCCACACGCTGCTGCTGACCGCCGGAAAGCTGCTCCGGATAATGCTCGGCCTTGGCCTCGAGGCCAACGCGGCTCAGCACCTCGCGCGCCAGGTCACGGGCGGCGGCCTTTCCGAGTTTCTTTACGCAGGTCGGCGCGAGCATGATGTTCTGCTCGGCCGTCAGGTGCGGGAACAGATTGTAGCTTTGAAAGACGATACCGACATCGCGTCGCAGCGCACTCTTGTTAAGCTTGGGGTCATGGACCGCGTGGTCGCAGACCTCGATCGTGCCGCTCTCGATGGTTTCCAGCGCATTGATGCAGCGCAGCGCCGTCGATTTTCCCGAGCCGGACTGCCCGATGACGGCGGCAACCTCGCCGCGCCCGACCTCGAACGACACACCGTTCAGAACCTTGACGGCACCAAAGGCTTTGTGGACGTTTGCGAGTCTAACGATGGATGACATTGAGCTTCCTCTCCAGGTTGCGGCTCCACAGAGAGAGCGGAAAGCATATGGCGAAGTAAAATACTGCTACCACGATGAAGACGGTGAAGGGTTCGAAGATCGAGTTGTTGATGAGCTTGCCGGCCTGCGACAGCTCGACGAAGCCGACGACCGACGCGAGCGAAGTGTTCTTGACGATCTGTACGAGAAAGCCGACGGTCGGCGGCGTCGCGATGCGCATCGCCTGCGGCAGGATGACCCTGGTCATGCGCTGCCAGCGCGACAGAGCCAGGCATTCGGCTGCTTCCCATTGTGTTTTCGGCACGGACTCGATGCAGCCGCGCCAGATCTCGCCGAGAAAGCCGGAAGAGTAGATCGTCAGGCCAGCGGCGGCCGCGACGATTGCCGGAACCTGATCGAAGCCCAGGATTGCAATACCGAAATAGATGAGGAACAGCAGAACGAGCAGAGGCGTGCCCTGGACGAGCTGGATATAGCCGGCCGCCGCCATCCGCAAAGCGCCGAGGCTGCTGACGCGCGCCAGCGCGACGAGGAAGCCGAGAATGCCGCCGCCGACGAAGGCGATCGCTGAAAGCCCGATCGTCCACAGCGCCGCCCAGCCCAGAAATTCCAGATGAACGAAACCGAATGCTGTCATCGTCGCGTCCTTTAAAGTGCCGTGCCGAGCCTGCGCCGGCGGACAAAGATCGCAAGGCCGAGGAGCCAGAGGGCGATGCGCACGACGAAGGACAGGAAGAGATAGAGAATGCCGACGACGATATAGGTCTCGAAGCTACGGAACGTGTCCGACTGGATGCGGTTGGCGACGGCGGTCAGCTCCTCGGCGGAAATTTGCGAGGTGATCGAGGAAGCGAGCATCAACAGGACATACTGGCTGGTCAGTGCCGGATAGACGCGCTCGATGGCAGGACGAATGATCACATGCCAGTAGGTCTGGCCGCGCGACAGCCCAAGACATTCCGCCGCTTCGAGCTGTGCCTTGTGGATGGACTGTAGTCCGGCACGGACGATCTCGGATGTATAGGCGCCGACATTGACGACGAGGGCGATGACGGCGGCGAGATTGGCCGAAACATGGACGCCAAGGGTGGCTATGCCGAAATAGACAAGGAAGACCTGCACGAGCAGCGGCGTATTGCGGATGACCTCGACGTAGGAGGCGACGATGGTGCGAACCCAAGGTCCTCCATCGGCACGGCCAATGGCGCAGAGCGTGCCGAGAACGAAGCCGATGACGGTGGAGACGACGGAAAGCTGCAGTGTCAGCCGGACGCCGAGCGCGAACTCCTTCCAATAGGGAAGGAGCGATGCAAAATCGAACTGGTAGCTCATACGGCCTCTCCGGGTGCCGGGTAGCGTGAGTCTATCGCCCGAAGGATCGGAGTTTCATAGTCCATGGGCGTTTTCTCAACCCAGTCCAGGAAGGCGGTGATGCGGCGTTCGACCTTCTGAGCATGGTGCTGCGCGATATCGGCCATGCGGTGGTTGAGAAACGGATTGGAGAAGCGATCGAGCGTGGTCGCGACATAAGACCGTGCTTCGTCGCCCATGCCCTTGGAGGCGAAGCCCGGGACGACCTCGGTGTCGTAAAGGGCTTCGAGCCGCCGCCTGATGGCCGGATCGGCAAGCATGCCGCGCACCGTCTGGTCGCTCGCATGGCCCTCGGTCTGCCAGATCTCTGCAAGATAGGTATGACCAAGGTTCAGGATATGAAGCTTCAGGCGTTCGTAGGATTCGAGTTCGGGCGTAAGCACGATCTGCTCGTGCGCGCATGGCAGCCGCACGCCCGGTGCCTGCCGGATCGCCCAGAGCGCATAGGGTTCGGCAACGGCGCCAACCGGCTCGATGGGTTCGGAAACGATCCTGTCGACAAGCGTATCGGCGAAGGTGACCTCGCGGTCGAGCCATTCGAAGAACTCTGCCGGCACATCGTTCAGCCGCGCGCTTTCGATGACCGCCGTCTCGAGAAGCCGGCCATTACCCGTCACCAGTTCGCAAGGCAATATGACGAGCGGGCGCGCGGTCGCCTGCCAGCGGCGAAAGAGAAGGAATGCCAGCTTTGCCGGAAATGATTTTGGGGCGTCACCGGTCGATGAGAACCGGTCCTCGGCTGGTACGGTCCGATAGCCGGTGTCGCCCGTATTGGAGACAACGAATTCCGCTTCGTGAGTAAATAGCCTGAGGATCTCGGCCCAATCGCTCGCCGCAGACAGGCCGCGGTCGATGCTTTTTACATGTACGGTACGATCGATCGTTCTGCCGTCCGACATGCCGCGGATGACGACAGGATAGCCTTCAGGCCGGCCGAAAGCCGCGACGCGGCCGCTTCGGCTGCTGTCTCCCGAGGTTTGAACAACGGTGATGGGGCCGACCGTCTGGCCGGCTTCGGCGGCCTCGTGAACGAAGAATGCCGCATGAGCCTGCAGGAAGCGACTGGTCCCGAATTGGATGATGCGGCCGCTCACGCGTCTGTCTTTCCGATGAAGACGCGATGCTGAGCGCTGTTGGCAAGGTCAATCCCGGACAAGCTTCAATCCTCCCTCTCTGTCTCTTATATACATAAGACAGTTGCGATTTTGCAAGTCAACTGTTTTTTATATAAATAAATCGGCTATATATGATGGATGGATCGCAGAGGGGCAATCTCGAATGAAGGGGAATGCAGTCTACAAAGGTGCCTATAATCGCTGTCTGGACTATCTGGCCGATATGACGATTGATGAGAAACTGCCATCCACGTCGGAGCTGGCATCAAGACTGGCGGTTAGCCGGACAACGGCGCGTTCGGTTTTGGTGTCTCTGACAAGTGCCGGAGTTTTACGGCTCGATGAAATCGGTCACTCACTGCAGCGCGCGCCGGAAGCTGGCGATTACTTCCCCGAAAAGCAGACCATGTCCGCGGCCGCGGCCGTCGAACGTCGGTTCATGGAGTGGATTCTGCAGGGAGACTTTCGTGCCGGACAGTTGCTGAACAGTTCGGAACTCGCGCGTCAATTCGGTACTTCGACCACGACGATCCGTGAATATCTTACCCACTTTCATCATTTCGGGCTGATCGAGCGCCGGCCGAACAGCGCCTGGGTCTTTCGAGGCATCACGGCGGATTTTGCCGAGGAAGTCTATGAGGTCCGCGAAATGTTCGAGATGCGTTCAGCCTCGCACCTGATCCAGATGCCCAAAAGCGCTCCTTGCTGGCGCGAACTTGCTGAGATCGAAGCGCAGCATCATGACATACTCGCCGATATTGATGTCAGATATAAAGAGTTTCCCGCTTTGGATGAGCGCTTGCATCGGCTGGTACACGACGCATCGCGTAATCGATATGTGATCGAATTCTACAATATTGCCTCGGCAATCTTCCACTATACCTATCAATGGAACCGCGATGACGAAAAAGAGCGAAATACCAGGGCGCTGAAGCAGCATCTTGTTTATATCGCCGGTTTGCGCAATCGTGACATGCACGCAGTCAACGCCAGCCTGAAATCGCACCTCGATAGTGCGAGGACGACATTGATGAAGTCGATCGAGCTGGGTCCGTTCAAGGTGACCGGCACTCCTGCGATCACATCTTAATAACGTGATCTCTTTTCGCCGGTTCGAAATGATCGACTCAGGAACCCGTTCCGGTTTTTGGTTTGATGCGCTAAAGACAGGCCGTGCCGATTTGACCCGCATCGTCTGTGTCAGTCGGTTGTCTTAAAGCGCCGCGGGTCTGTGATGTCATGAGAAATTCGGTTCGGTTCTACCGTTGGATGATTGCGCTGGTGGCGATTGCGGGCATCGTCATCTCCTATACCGCCATCATACCGGCAGCCCATGTCTCCCGATTGAGGCTGACGACAAATTTTCTCAGCTATTTTACGATCCAGGCAAACACCCTGCTTGCTGTTGCGTTACTGTCGGCGGAAATCGCACCGTCGTCGGCGATTGGGCGATGGGCCGGACGTTCTACGACGAAAACAGCGCTGCTCATTTACGTCTGTGTCGCGGGCTCAGTCTACCTATGGCTGCTGAAAGATGTCTGGCATCCGCGAGGCTGGCAGTTGTGGGGAGATCAGATACTCCACTATTGGATCCCGTTATTCGCCGCGCTGGATTGGTTGTTTCTCGTCGAGCGTGGCAGACTTTCCTGGCATGATGCGATCTGGTGGCTTTTGTTTCCCGTGCTCTACGCGGTGTACTCGTTTGCCCATGGTTATTTCTCGGGATTTTATCCCTATCCGTTTTTGGACGTGGGCGACATCGGTCCGCATGCTGTTCTCGCCAACATGGCGCTTTTGGGCGCGGTGTTCCTGGTTCTTGGAGAGACGATCGTTTTTCTTGATCGCATGGCGGCAAGGCTTGGCTCGCGGCAAACCGGATGAATGCGCCATATCGAGGTTTGGCCCATTCATGGAGAAAGCGGCAAATAGTCTGATCCTGGCAGGCTACTGCGGCCGCGGGGCACAATCAGAGCACGACGACCTTTGTTCCCACGCCGACCCTGCCGTAGAGATCCATCACATCGGGATTTGCCATGCGGATGCAGCCGGAAGATACCGCCTTGCCGATCGAGTTAGGTTCATTGGTGCCGTGGATGCGGTAGAGGGTGGAGCCGAGATAGAGCGCTCTTGCTCCGAGAGGATTGTTGAGGCCGCCATCCATGTGGTCTGGTAATTCCGGCCGGCGAGCGATCATCTCTTTGGGCGGAGTCCAATCCGGCCACTCTGCCTTGCGGCTGATCGTCTGCGTACCCTTCCAGGAGAAGCCCTGCTTGCCGACGCCGATGCCGTATTTGAGAGCGGTTCCGTCGTTAAGCACCAGATAGAGGCGCTTTTCCTTGGTGGAGATCACGATTGTACCGGGTTCGTAGCCGGAAAAGGGCACAACCGTGCGCGGAATCGGCGACCGGGCCAGGCTGGCCAGCCTGTCGTCCTTAATGCCGGAATTGAATTGCGGAGAAACTGCGCCGGGATCGATCGAAGCCTGCCGCTGTGGACGCCGGCGGGGCGGTAGATCGCCGTCTTCGTCGTCATAATAGCCATAGGGGTCGCCCCGATAGTAATAGCCATCGTCGAGACGCGGATCGTCGCGGTAACGTGGAGGCGCCTGCCGCGAATAGCGCGGAGCAATATAGCCGCCGTCCAGGTCGTCGCCATAATCCGGCAGGTATCTCCATTCCTGAGCATGCGCGGCAATGCCAGTCAGCACAGCCATGACGGGTAAAATCAATAATCTTACAATCTTCATGTCGCAAACCATACTTCCCGGAGAACGCACCGGACTGCGCGCCCGCATCGACGGGGCATGTGTGGCGCGGACAATTCCGGAAACGGCGGGCGTAATTGTGGCAGTCACGGTCGAAAGTCGTGATTTTCCGACCTGTTTTTAAGGCTCGGCACAGAGATTCGGGATGCGCACGAACAGCTTCCTTTGCAAGCCTGCGTCGGGAGCAAGATCGAGAGCGCATATCCTGCGCAATATGGAGCGGAGTGGGCTGGGCAGCCATGGGCGCATGGCAGCTGCATGGGAAGCCGCCATTCTTGCGGGCTTCCGCGGATGGCGCAGATAATCGCCCTTGATGACGGCCCCTCCGCTTCGTCACCGCAATAACCGCTTTGCGCGGCACATGGCGGCGTTGCAGTCACTTCTCTCACGAAAGAGGCCGGACCATCTTAACGACTGCTCCGGCCTTCCAATGTGTGAGCCGGGCTGCTTCCCGACCCGGCTCTATCTTTAAGCGCTGACGCGACGGCTTATTCGGCCGAAACGATCTTGCCGCCTTCCCACTTGTAGAGCGAGAAGCTCTGGGAGGTGAGGTCGCCGGTTTCGCCGTAGGTGACCTTGCCGATGGCGGTGTCGATCGGCTCGCCCTTCTTCAGTGCGGTGCCGACGGCTTCCGCATCGTCTGCCTTGCCAGCCTTCTCTATGCCGGCCTTCAGGACCTGCACGGCGGCATAAGCGTTCAGCGTGAAGGCTTCCGCCGGGATGTTGCGTGACTTTAGGGCTGCAACGGCGCTCTGCGAATCCGGGTTCTTCAGGGCGTCGGAGGCGTTGGTGAAGAGCGTGCCGGCAGCGGAATCGTTGGCGATTGCCCAATACTCGGTATTGGAGAGGCCATCACCGCCGATGATCTGCGCCTTGACGGAGATGTCGTGCAGCTGGCGGGCAAGTAGACCCGCTTCCGGATGATAGCCGCCGAAGTAGATGACTTCGGCGCCTGCCTGTTTCAGCTTCGCAGTCAGGGCACTGTAGTCCTTTTCGCCTGGGGTCAGCGAGTCGTTGACGACCTCGGTGATGCCGCCCTTGTTGATGGCGGCCTTGAAGGCGTCTGCAAGACCCTTGCCGTAGGCGCCCTTGTCGTTGAGGATGGCGATCTTCTTGTCCTTGAAGTGCTTCACGACATATTCGCCGGCAACGACAGCCTGCTGGTCATCGCGGCCGCAGGTGCGAAAGACGTTGGTCAGGCCGCGGTTGGTGAGACCAGGGGCGGTTGCAGTCGGCGTGATCATCAGAATGCCGTTTTCGGCAAGCGCGTCGGAAACCGGAATGGCAACGCCCGACGTGACCGGGCCGACGACGAAACGGATGCTCTCGCCGACGAAGCTGTTGGCGACGGAGACGCCCTGCTTCGGATCGCCGGCGTCATCGCCGAGCTTCAGAACGAGCTTTTGGCCGAGAACGCCACCGCTCTTGTTGATTTCGTCGACGGCGGTCTGCGCGCCGTTCTTGACCTGCTCGCCATAGGCCGCGACCGGGCCGGTCAGCGGCGCGATGAGGCCGATAGTGATGTCCGCATGCGCGAGAGGTGCGAAGGCCAGTGAAGCGACGAAGGTCGCGGCCGTCAATGTCTTGAGACTCATTTTAGCTCTCCTTGGATGGGCGCGGCAGCGCCCTTTGAACCCGCCTGCAATCGCCTGTCTCGATGCGCAAACTGCCGTGAGGCGTTGTTTTGGAAAAGACAGAGCTGATATCGAAGCGAATGATCGCCTTCGGACATTTTTTGATCTCGAAAGCGCTCATGAGGGTATTTTGTGTAGGAATATTGCGACGATTCCGCAAGAAAATAACCGCCGCAAAGACAATTTTGACGATTTTTCACGAGCCTTCAACGAGGGATGGTTGTTGTATTTAAGCCGCCAAAGCCTAAGTGATACGACAGTACGGAAGGGGCAAAGACGGATTTGCCGCCGAGGCGGCGGCATGGTTGCGCCGCCCGTCGGCTCCGGCAACCGCATGCAGGGCAATTGGTGTCAAGGCGGCATATCCCGGTTTTCAACCATGCGTGCTGCTTGCTGTTACGGGCCGTTTGTTTAGAGGAACCGCATGACGGTGAATGATGGACCAAAGGCCTATTTCGATCTCTGGCGCCTGATCCCGGACGGCGATCCGATCGTGACCCATTCCAGCCGGCTTTTTCCGGTGCGCCGGGACGGCGAACCGGCCATGCTCAAGCTTGCCACCGTACCGGAAGAAAAATGGGGAGCCGGACTTATGGTCTGGTGGGGCGGCGTCGGCGCCGCGCGCGTCTTTGAGCATAAGGACGATGCCATCCTGCTTGAGCGGGCGACAGGCCGGCGTTCCCTTGCCGATATGGCAAGGAATGGCAGAGACGACCAGGCAAGCCGCATCATCTGCGAGGCCGTTGCCGGGCTCCACGCGCCGCGTGGGATGGCCTTGCCGTCACTCATCCCGCTATCGGATCGGTTCGGCTCGCTCGAGATAGCAGCTCAGCGCGAAGGTGGTCCTTTCGTGCGGTCCGCCGCTGCCGCCCGCATGCTGCTGTCGGAACCCAGAGACATCGTGCCTCTGCACGGCGATATTCATCACGGCAATATTCTCGATTTCGCGGAGCGAGGCTGGCTCGCGATCGATCCGAAGGGCCTGCTGGGCGACCGCGGCTTCGACTACGCCAATCTGTTTTGCAATCCAGACCATGCCGTCGCCACATCCCCCGGCCGCCTTGCGCGGCAGGTCAGTGTCGTCTCGGAGGCGGCGGGGCTGAATCGCTTCCGCCTCCTGCAATGGATCGTTGCATGGGCAGGCCTCTCGGCTGCGTGGTTGATTGAGGACGGTTTCGACCAGCATGTCCCCGCCGCAATCTACGTCGCGGACATCGCTGCGGCCGAACTCGATGCGGTCGGAGCTGCATAGGGGCGACTGGATGAAGCGATTGGGCGATCCATTGAACCGCTGATCGCCTAACCGTCCAAAGCGCGACGCCAGGCTTGCTTATAGTGCAGCAATCCCGGAAAATCCGCGAGGATCGATTCATTTTCCGTCGCGGAAAATGGCCGAACTCCCGTCAGCAGGGCTGCACCCTGGCTTGTCCCCGTCGACCCCGGCAAGGCAATGACGCTCCGGCCGGTTAGCGCGGCCAGCGCAACGAGATAGGCACGGTTGAGAGCAAACGGACCTTCGACGAAGGTCGGCCCGTTGGCTCCGATCAAATCAAGGCAAGCTTCCGTCATCATGGATAGGTAAAGGCTGACGGCCGCCAGACGTTCGGCGGCATCGGCTTCGGAAGCGCCGACCCATCGCCTTTTCCTGCCCGGAAATGGGCCGGACCCTTCGACGACGTTGGGCAGCAGCATGAGACCTTTCCTGATCACGGCCTCAAGAGCGGCTTCGACCGCATCGGATGATGCGATGCCGATTTCTGCAGACAGAATCTCGAACTCGCGGCCGCCCATGAAACGTGCCGACGGCACGGCGCGGCCGTAGGCATCGACATTTGCTAGCGCATCGCGCTCGGGATCGAGATGATCCAGATCGCCACCGACACCGAAACTGATCACCCAGGTTCCCGTCGAGACGACGGCAAAGGGAGCTTCGTTCTCTACCAGATGCGGCAGAAGCGAGGCGTTGGAATCGTGAATGCCGCAATAGACGGGCACGGCTTTCCCCAAGCCGATTTTTGCGGCGAGCGGCGGCAAGATCGGTCCAAGCGCATCGAAAGCTGAGCGCACCGGCGCCATCAGTGCGCGGAGACCAAGCGTGTCGACGAGCGAGGAGTAGCTTTGCGTGGTCGGGTTCCACAGATCGGTGTGGCAGCCGAGCGAGGTCACTTCATTGGCGGCGACGCCACTCAGGCGGAATGCCCAGTATTGCGGATAGGTCAGGATCGTGGCGACGCGGTTGAAATCGGCGGGAAAGGTGCTTTTCAGATAGTGGATCTGCGCGCCGACATTGAGCCCGACCGACAATCCAGGTGAAAACGTTTCGGCGAAGCCCGGCCGCAATTGCGCATAGGCATCCTGAACGGCTTGCGGATAGCCATGCTCATAGTCGAGAACGGGCATGGCCAGGCTACCGTCGCCCGCGAGCATCGCCACACAGGCGCCATGCGTCGTGATCGAAATGGCATCGAATCCAGGCGTGCGGACAAAACCCTCGAGAGCTGCAGTAATGAAACCCCACAGCCTTTCGATATCATAATGCGGATAGGGGCCTGACCTCAGGACGCTGTTCGCGGTCTTGACGGCGGCAACCTCGGCGCCAGTCACGGCATCCAGCACGACGACCTTGGCGTTGGTCTTGCCGATATCGATGACGGCGATGTGGCGGTACGCTGTCTCGTTGCTCATGGCAGATAAAAGACCGGGACGAGATCGCTCTGAACGGGCGAATTATCGGGATTGGTCGCCATGATGTCGGCCATATGCGCCCACCATTTTTTCATGACGGGGTGCTCGGGCAGGCTTGCCATGCCGTGATGCTTCGGCCGCGTCAGGACCCCGAAGAGTGTGTTCGTCTCACGGTCGAGATGGATGGAATAATCGCTGACACCGGCCTGATGCAGCAGGTCGACAAGTTCGGGCCAGATTTCGTCGTGGCGCTTCCTGTATTCCGCTTCCATGCCCGGATTGAGCGTCATCTTGAAAGCGTGGCGTTCGAGAGCAGCGGTCATTTGGAGCTCATGGTCCTGATGCGCCGGGCGACGATCGGCAGCGCGATGGTGATGATGAGAAGGAGGCCGATGAAGATCGACATGACGATGCCGGGAACGTTGAGCAGGCCGAGGCCGAAGGTCACGAGGCCCATGACGAAGGCGGCGATGACGACGCCGCCGATCGTGCCGGAGCCGCCGAGGATCGACACACCGCCGAGCACGACCATCGTCACCACCTCCAGCTCCCAGCCGAGCGCGATCGAGGGACGTGTGGAGCCGAGGCGCGAGGTGAGGCAGACGGCGGCAATGCCGCTCATGATGCCCGTCAGGAGAAACAGGATGAATTTCACCCGCTCGACCGGAATGCCGGAGAAACGCGCGGCGAAATCATTGTTGCCGATCGTATAGACCTGGCGCCCAAAATTCGTTGCATGCAGCAGGATCGCAAAAGCGATCGCCAGCACGATGAAGAGCACGAATTCGAAGGAGAAGACCCAGATGACGTAGCCCTGGCCGAAATAGGCGAAACTATCCGGATAGCTGCCATAGGCTTGGTCGCCAAGCACGATGTAGGAGATGCCGCGAAACAGGCTCATCGTGCCGATGGTGACGACGATCGACGGCAGCTTCATCACGGAAACCAGGAAGCCGTTGAAGATGCCGCAGACCAGGCCAACGCCGAGGCCGATCGCGACAAGGCCGGGCGTGCCGACGCCCAATTGAGCCGCAGCCCCCATCGCCGTCGAGGCGAGTGCGATGATCGCTGCGACCGAGAGGTCGATTTCACCTGATATGACGAGCAGCGCCATGGCAAAGGCGATCATCGCCTTTTCGGTGAAGTTGAAGGTGGCGTCCGACAGATTGAAGGGATCAAGGAAATAGGGCGAAGCCAGCGAATTGAAGATGAAGATCGCGACCGCGACGCCGAAGAGCAGCGTTTCCCAGCTCGACAGGATACGCTTGAAGGGGGTGCCGAGGCGATCCGGAATGGCGCGCTTTTCCGCCGTTGCCGCTTGCGAACCGTTGCTCATGCGTGTGCTCCCTCACTGGCGGTGTCCTTTGCGGCCTGATCGCGCAGGATGATGCGGCCGCGGTTACGTTCGCGGCGGGCATTGAAGACGACGGCAAGTATGATGACGGTGCCTGAGATCGCCATCTGCGTGAACGGCGAGATGCCGATGACCGGGAGCGCATTCTTGATGACCCCGAGGAAGAGGGCACCGAGCACGGCGCCGGCGACGGAACCGACGCCGCCGGCAATCGAAATGCCGCCGATGACGCAAGCCGCCACGCTATCGAGCTCGAAGCCGTTGGCGATATCGACATAGGCCACCGCATAGCGCGAAACCCAGAGGTAACCGCTTAGCCCGGCGAGCGCGCCCGACAGAACGAAGGCGAGGAAGCGCGTCCAGCCGACGTCGATGCCGGCATAGACGGCGGCAACCGGATTGCCGCCGCTGGCATAGGCCGAGCGGCCGAACTGGGTGTAGCGCAGCAGCAGATACATCATCAGCACGATCGCGATGCCGATCCATGCAAGCACCGGCAGGCCAAGAAGCGGCGTGCGCGGCACGTTCAGGAAGATCGGCGTGAACTGATGCGCATTGACCCAGGCGCCGCCCGACAGCACGAAGGCCATGCCGCGATAGATCGTCAGGGTGCCGAGCGTGACGACGATCGGCGGAATTTCGAGCGCCCAGACGAGATAGCCATTGATGGCGCCGAGGACCGCGCCCATCAGGATCGCCATGATGACGAGTGCGGCCAGCGGAATGCCGGGATAGGCTGCGTTCAGCATCGCAACCGCCATACCCGTCAGCGCCAGATTGGCAGCGACGGAAAGATCGATCGATTTTGTCAGGATGACGGTCATCTGGGCAAGCGCCAGGATGATGAGGATCGATGTGTCGTTGAAGATATTGGCGAGATTGGCAGGCTCGGCAAAGCCGGCCGCACGCGTTGCGAAGCTGGCGATCATCACGACGATGATGATGGCGAGCAGAGTTTCGCGCTTTTTGAGGATGCGTGGCATCCCGTCCTCCCTAGAGCATCTTGCAGCCAGGTGTTCTCACCTGGCGCCGCAAAAATGCGGCAAAAACAAACAGAGCGAGCGTTCCGGCCGATCGGAGAAAAGCCATGACGCTTTATGCGTTGCCCGTGGCGGCGCGCACCAAGGTTTCCGGCGTCAGCCCTTCGCGTTCGAACAGGCCCGCGGAAAGGCCTTCCTTCATGACCAGTACACGATCCGACATGCCGAGAATCTCGGGCAGTTCGGAAGAGATCATAATGATGCTGAGACCGTCGGCCGCGAGCTCGCTGATGAAGCCATGGACGGCCGCCTTCGAGCCGATGTCGATACCCTTGGTGGGTTCGTCCAGAATGATGATCTTCGGCTGCGTCGCCAGCCACTTGCCGATGACGACCTTCTGCTGGTTGCCGCCGGACAGCGTGCCGACTGGCACGGAAAGGGCGGCGGCGCGCAAATCGAGCCTTTCAGCGTATTTGCGGGCGAGTGCGAATTCATTGGCAGCCTTCAGGAAACCCTTGCGCGAGGTGCGGCCGAGCGAGGGCAGCGACATGTTCTGATAGATCGGCATCGGTAGCGCCAGGCCATGGCGACCGCGTTCTTCCGGCACATAGACGATGCCGGCGGCAATGGCATCCTGCGGCGAGCGCACGTGGATTTCCTGTCCGTCGAGCGTCAAGCGTCCGGAGAGCGGCCTGGTGATGCCGAAGAGCGATTGGCAAAGCTCGGAACGTCCGGCGCCGATCAGCCCGTAGACGCCAAGGATTTCGCCGCGCCTGAGCTTGAAGGAAATATTGCGGAATTCCGTGCGGTGACAATATTTGTCCACCTCGAGAACGGTTTCGCTGATCGTGACGGGCACTTTCGGGAAGGCATCCTTGACGTCCCGTCCGACCATCATCCGGACGATTTCGTCCTGCGGCGTCGCCTTCAGATCGCCGTGACCAACGTCGCGGCCGTCGCGGAAGACGACGAAATTGTCGGCGATTTCGTAGAGTTCATCGAACTTGTGGCTGATGAACAGGATTGCCTTTCCTCTTGCCTTCAGGCCTTCGACGATGCGGAAGAGATCGTCGATCTCCTTGCGGGAAAGGGCTGCAGTCGGCTCGTCCATGATGACGATGCGGGCCTCGATCGACAGAGCGCGTGCGATCGCCACGAGGTGGCGCTGCGCGATGGAGAGGTCTTTCAATCGGATTGTCGGATCGATCGCGCTTTCAAGGGATTGCAGGAGTTCTTTCGACCGGCTGTTCATCGTCTTCCAGTCGATGGTGCGCCAGGATGTGCGCGGCGCATGGCCGAGGAAGATGTTTTCAGCAACGGTCAGCTCGTCGAAGAGTACCGTCTCCTGATGGATGGCCGTGACGCCGGCATCGATGGCGGCTTGCGCATGGGCAAAAGCCGTCGGTTTGCCATCGACGAGGATTTCGCCTTCGTTCGGACGGTAGATGCCGGTCAGGATCTTGACCAGGGTCGATTTGCCCGCACCGTTCTCGCCGATCAGGGCTGTGACCTTGCCGGGATAAAGCGAAATGCTGACGCCATCCAGCGCCTTGACGCCTGGAAAGATCTGGGAAATGCCGCGCATCTCCAGGATGGCCTGATTGCTCGCGGCTGGTGTGCCCGCTAGGGAACGTTGAAGGACTGTGGTCATCAGCAATGTACCGGATCAATGAAACCAGGTCCGGCGGCTGACGCCGCCGGAGAGCTGCGGATGCTTGTCTTCGATCAGAAAACCTTGGAGAACTGATCGATGTTCGAAGCGTTGTAGACGAACGGATCGGCCATGGCGGCTTCGCCGTTTTCGCCAACCTTGATCTTGCCCATGCGGCCGGCATTGATCTCGCTGCCCGGCTTGCCGTCGGTCTCACCCTTGACGAGGCGGTAGGCGATCTGCGTTGCAGAATAGCCGAGATCGATCGGGTTCCAGATCGCGAATTCCTTCGTCGCGCCGGACTTGATGGCGCCGGCCATTTCGGACGGCAGGCCGAGACCGGTCACATAGACCTGGCCGATCTTGCCGGCATCCTTGACGGCTTGCGAAGCGGCCAGCACGCCGACGGTCGTCGGAGCGACGATGACCTTGACTTCCGGATGCGAGGTCAGGAGGCCCTGGGCTTCACGATAGCTCTTGTCCGAGAGGTCGTCACCATAAACCGTCGTGACCAGGTTGAGGCCCGGGAAGTCCTTCAGCTGCTTCTTCATCTCGCCGATCCAGATGTTCTGGTTCGTCGATGTGGTCGTTGCCGACAGGATGGCGAAATTGCCCTTGCCGCCGTCGAGATGATCCTTGGCGAGCGTCAGGCACATCTTGCCGATCAGCTCGTTGGACGAAGGGTTAAGCTGCAGGATGCGGCCGGCCTTGGCAACGCCGGAATCCCAGGAGATCACCTTGATGCCGCGCTGCGTCGCCTTCTTGAGGGCCGGGACGACCGCGTCGGGATCATTCGCCGAGATCGCGATGGCATCGACGCCCTGTGCGATCAGCGAGTTGATCACTTCGATCTGGCCTTCGGCCGTGGTGGAGGTCGGGCCGGTGTAGATCACCTGCACGCCGCCAAGATCCTTGGCTGCTTCCTGGGCGCCCTTGTTGGCGGCCTCGAAGAAGCCGTTGCCCAGCGACTTCACCACGAGGCCGATCTTGACGTCCTTTGCACTTGCCGCGCCGGCGAAAAGCGTGGCGGCGAGCGCAACGCCGATCGCCAGTTTCTTTGCTATATTCATGTCAGTTCCTCCCAAAGTTGATTAGGCTATGCTCACCCCGTCTGAGCCATGTCTCCTATGCGACCGACGGGGAATCTTCCTCCTCGGCCTCAGCCGAAACATTTGCGATAACAAGCGAAATGCCCGCATCTTCGATCATCCGCACGGTCTCGGCCGAAATGCCGTCATCGGTAATGATGGTCGAGACCTGTTCGAGCGGGCAAAGGATCAGGCTGGAGCGCTGGCGGAACTTGCTCGAATCCACCATCACGACGAGTTCGTCGGCCTGGCGCATCAGCTTCTGTTCGCTCTGGATGACCAGCGCATCGGCTTCCATGACGCCGAGAGGGCCGATGCCCTGGGCGCCGATGAACATGCGCCGCGCATAGAAATTCCGGATCGTATCGTTGTCGAAGGGGGAGAGGATCAGGCTCTGTTCGCGATAGATCGCGCCGCCCGGCACCGTCACCGTGTTCTTCGAATGCTTGACCAGATGTTCGGCGATGGCGAAGGAGTTGGTCATCACCTGCAGCCGGAAGGCCGAGATATAATGCACGAGCTGGAACGTGGTGGTGCCGCCATTGATGATGATGGCGTCGCCGGGATTGCAGAGTTCGGCCGCCTTGCGCGCAATTGCGCGCTTCCTATCGATATTGACCGCTTCGGATACACGAAACGGACGGGCCGCCAGATTGCCGAGCTGCGGAGGATGGATCGATTCCGCGCCGCCGCGCACGCGCCGGATCTTTCCCTGAACATGCAGGGCGGCGATATCACGGCGTATCGTCGCTTCCGAAGCCTCGGTCAGCTCGGAAATATCCTGAATCGTCACGACGGACTTTTCCTGTACGGCGCTCAGAATAATGCGATGGCGTTCACGTTCGTGCATCGGCTCCTCCTTGTCGGCGGTTATTTCGCAAATATGACAATGTGTCAATCACAAACGATCATAAACTTTCATACTGCATCGCAGCATTATCGAATTTGATCGTTTTCGATTGACAAGGTGACTATACGTGAGCGATACCCTGCTCACAAAGGGCGGCTCCATCATGATCCGGTCCGCTCGCAAGACTTGATTTCAAGGGAGGATGACATGGCGGCTGAGGTTCAGCTTCTGAAGAACCGTTGGGATGATGCATATGCGGCCGGCTTGGATGAGCCGGGCAAGCTGCTTTATCGGTCGAATCTGCTCGGTGCCGACAAGCGTATCACCAACTATGGCGGCGGCAACACATCGGCCAAAGTCATGGAAACCGATCCGCTCTCCGGCGAAAAGGTGAGGGTACTCTGGGTCAAGGGCTCCGGCGGCGATGTCGGCACCATCAAGCTCGACGGTTTCGCCACACTTTATCAGGACAAGTTGGACAGCCTGAAGGACATCTATCAGGGCGTTTCAGACGAGGATCGCATGGTCGGCTTCCTGCCCCATTGCACCTTCAATCTCAACGCCCGCGCCGCGTCCATCGATACGCCGCTGCATGGTTTCGTGCCGTTCACGCATGTCGACCACATGCACCCGGATGCCATCATCGCCATTGCCGCCTCGAGGAACTCGCGCGAGCTGACGCGTGAAATCTTCGGCGAGGAAATCGGCTGGCTTCCCTGGCGCCGTCCCGGCTTCCAGCTCGGGCTCGACCTTGAAGCCTTCGTCAAGGCGCATCCGAATGCCAAGGGTGTCGTCCTGGAAAGCCATGGTCTTTTCACCTGGGCCAATGATGCCAAGGACTGCTACGAACTGACGCTTGCCATCATCAACAAGGCGATCGAATGGTTTGCCGCCAAGACGGAAGGCAAGACCATTTTCGGCGGCGCCGTTGTCGAAAGCCTGCCGCAGGCGGAGCGCCGTGCCATCGCTGCCCGGCTGATGCCCGAGATCCGCGGCCGGATCGGCAAGGTTGAACGCAAGCTCGGCGATTTCGACGACCAGAATGCGGTGCTCGAATTCGTCAACTCCAAGAATCTTCGTCCGCTCGGTGCGCTCGGAACCAGCTGCCCGGATCACTTCCTACGCACTAAAATTCGTCCGCTCATCGTCGATTTCGATCCGGCAAAGCCCGATGTCGATGCCGTCATTGCCGGTCTCGACAAGGCCCTGGAAGATTACCGCGCCGATTACGCGCGCTATTACAATGATTGCAAGCATGACAACTCGCCTGCCATGCGCGACCCGAATCCGGTGATATTCCTCGTTCCCGGCGTCGGCATGCTGTCCTTTGCCCGCGACAAGGCGACCGCCCGCATCGCCGGCGAGTTCTATGTCAATGCCATCAACGTCATGCGCGGTGCCTCCACCGTTTCCGAATATCAGGGCCTGCCGGAGCAGGAAGCTTTCGATATCGAGTACTGGCTGCTGGAAGAGGCAAAGCTGCAGCGCATGCCGAAGCCGAAGAGCCTCGCCGGCCGTGTGGCCTTCGTGACCGGCGGTGCCGGCGGTATCGGCCGCGCCACGGCCGCCCGCCTGATAGGCGAGGGCGCCTGTGTCGTTCTGGCAGACATCGACCAGGCGGCGCTGGAGAGCACGCAGGCCGATTTCGCCAAGCGATATGGTGCCGATGCAGTGCGCAGCGTCAAGCTCGACGTGACCGAGGAAGATGCCGTCATCTCCTCTTTTGCCGAGGCTTGCGTCGAATTCGGCGGCGTCGACATTCTGGTCTCGAATGCCGGCATCGCCTCGTCCGCGCCGATCGAAAGCACCGAGCTTTCGATGTGGAACCGCAATATCGATATTCTCGCGACCGGCTATTTCCTGGTTTCGCGCGAAGCCTTCCGGCTGTTCCGCCGCCAGAATCTCGGCGGCAACGTCGTCTTCGTCGCGTCGAAGAACGGTCTGGCCTCCTCGCCGAACGCCGCCGCCTATTGTACGGCAAAGGCTGCCGAAATCCATCTGGCGCGGTGCCTTGCACTCGAGGGCGCGGAAGCCGGCATCCGCGTCAATACGGTCAATCCGGATGCCGTTCTGCGCGGCTCGAAGATCTGGAATGGCGAATGGCGCGAGCAGCGCGCCGCTTCCTCGAAAATCGAGGTGGACGAGCTGGAGGAACATTACCGCAAGCGCTCGATGCTGAAACTGAACGTCTTCCCCGAGGACATTGCCGAGGCGATCTACTTCCTGGCTTCGGATCTTTCCGCCAAGTCGACCGGCAATATCATCAACGTCGACGCCGGCAACGCGCAGAGCTTTACGCGGTAGTTAGCTGCATTTTTCCTTCTCCCCAGCGGGGAAAAGGTGGCCCGAAGGGTCGGATGAGGCGGAAACGCGACAGACACGATTCTATCTTTCGCTCACGCTCAAGATGATCGTCGCTGTGCTCCTTACCCCCTCATCTGCCCGTTGGGCATCTTCTCCCCGCTGGGGAGAAGAGGGGAAGAGACAATCGAAACGCCGTAACGGTTCGAATGACGTACACGGGAGGAAAGAATGGCCGAGTTTAGAATTGCGCCCGATCTGGTCGCAGCAGAAAACGACAAGCGCGCCGCCGCGCAGAAATCCGACTATGAGGCGCTTGGCGCCGCGCTCGCCCGCCGCGGCGTCGATATCGAAGCTGTGACCAAGAAGGTTTCCGAATTCTTCGTTGCCGTCCCGTCCTGGGGCGTCGGCACCGGCGGCACGCGTTTTGCCCGCTTCCCCGGCAGCGGCGAGCCGCGCGGCATCTTCGACAAGCTCGACGACTGTGCCGTCATCCAGCAGCTGACCCGGGCAACGCCCAGGGTTTCGCTGCACATCCCCTGGGATAAGTCCGATCCGCGCGAACTCAAGGCCAAGGGCGATGCGCTCGGCCTCGGCTTCGACGCGATGAACTCCAACACCTTCTCCGATGCGCCCGGCCAGGCGCACTCCTACAAGTTCGGTTCGCTGAGCCATGTCGATGCGGCGACCCGCGCCCAGGCCGTCGAGCACAACATCGAATGCATCGAGATCGGCAAGGCGATCGGCTCGAAGGCGCTGACCGTGTGGATCGGCGACGGCTCGAACTTCCCTGGCCAGACCAATTTCACCAAGGCGTTCGAGCGCTATCTCGCCGCCATGGCCGATATCTACAAGGCGTTGCCGGATGATTGGCGGCTGTTTTCCGAGCACAAGATGTATGAACCGGCCTTCTATTCGACCGTCGTTCAGGATTGGGGCACCAATTACCTGATCGCCCAGACGCTCGGACCCAAGGCGCAGTGCCTCGTCGATCTCGGTCACCACGCGCCGAATACGAATATCGAGATGATCGTCGCGCGCCTCATCCAGTTCGGCAAGCTCGGCGGTTTCCATTTCAATGATTCGAAATATGGCGACGACGATCTCGATGCCGGTGCCATCGAGCCCTACCGCCTGTTCCTCGTTTTCAACGAGTTGGTCGATGCCGAACGACGAGGGGTCAACGACTTCAATCCGGCTCACATGATCGACCAGTCGCATAACGTGACGGACCCGATCGAGAGCCTGATTTCCAGCGCCAACGAGATCCGCCGCGCCTATGCGCAGGCGCTGATCGTCGATCGAAAGGCATTGGACGACTATCAGGAAGCAAATGACGCGCTGATGGCGTCGGAAACGCTGAAGCGCGCCTATCGCGCCGATGTCGAGCCGATCTTGGCCGAGGCACGCCGTCGCGCCGGTGGCGCCATCGATCCGGTCGCCACCTATCGGGCGAGCGGCTATCGCCGCAAGGTCGCAGCCGAACGTCCAGCCTCGGTCGCCGGTGGCGGCGGAATCATTTGAGACCATCGGGTGCTGGCCGATGATGGCGTCAACACCCGATACTTACCCTTTCCGTCCGGATTTCTGGAGTTCCGCCTCTCGCCAGACAGACCAGCGGCGGCGCAGTTCGCCTGGCCGCAAGCCATGACTTTCATCGAGCATATCAGCCTTGAGAATTCGCTCCGTGCGGAAATGCCGGAAGCCTTGCCGTAGTTCGCACCATGCCACCAGAATGCGGCTCGTGTCGGAATAGCCGAGGATTACTGGCCGCACCGTCCTTACGGTTTCTTCGTCCCTGTCGGAGCGATAGAACAGGCGAAGTTTTCTCCCTTCGCGGATTGCTGTTCGGAGCATCGACGGATCGATGTTTTCCTTTTCGGTCCCCTGAATGACCGGTTTGGCGCCGACGCTGGGCTCGACGATGAAGGGGCGCAAATGGGCGGGAACAACCGCGGTGATCTTCGCAACGACATCGCGTGCGGCATTGGCAAGAGCTTTGTCGGCGCGGCCCGCAACCCACTGTGCCCCAAGGACGACCGCCTCGATTTCTTCGGGGGTCAACATAAGCGGCGGCATTTCATAGTCCGGCGAGAGCAGATACCCGAACCCTGCTTCTCCCTCGATCGGGACCCGTTGGCTCATCAGATCGGCAATGTCGCGATAGACCGTGCGCTTCGAGGTTTCGAGCTCGTCTGCCAGCGTGGCGGCGGTTACCGGCCGGCTCGAGCGCCGCAATATCTGTATGATTTGAAACAAACGGTCGGCGCGACGCATCTACTGACTCCTGCTGCCAGTATGGTGGCAACAGCCTTATGCGACAAGAGCCCTCGAGCCGTCAACGATGGGGTTGGCGGGTGCTTTGAAGGAGTCTCCGATGAAACTGGCATCCACGCGTCTGATCGCTTCAGATATCAAGAAGATGGTCGGCTTTTATGAGATGGTCACGGGTCACGCAGCCGAGTGGCTGGCGCCGGTCTTTGCCGAGATCGTCACCCCCTCGGCTGCGCTCGCGATCGGAAGCGCCGAGACCGTTGCACTGTTCCGCGAGGGCAGCGCTGAACCCTCAGCCAATCGCTCGCTCGTCATCGAATTCCAGGTCGATGATGTCGACGCCGAATTTTCCCGGTTGAAGGATAAGGCGGAAGTCGTGCACGAACCGAAGCTGATGCCATGGGGCAATCGGGCGGCACAGATCCGCGATCCCGAGGGAACACTCATTAGCCTCTACACACCGGTCACAGATTTTGCGAAACAGCGTTTTTCGAGGCGTTGAGCGTTCGTGCAACGCCGAAACGGCAGGATCGTTCATCTCGAATCATGCCTCGACCACCTGTCGATACGTTCATTGGCTAATCGATCAAAGTATCTGCATATTTGTCATGGTCGTCTGACAGATTTGAAATCGCTTTCCGGTTCGGCAGCCGAGACTGTCGGAGCTGTGCTTTGCCGATTTGTATCCGTCGAATGTGCACTTTCGAGTGGCTCGACAAGGGGAATTGAGTATTGTTGCTTGCAACGGTTCGCCGTGAATTGGCGGCTGAGGCTGTCTTCAAAGATCGGGCTTGTTGATAGGTGAGGAAAGACGATGACGACTGACATTGACGGTTTTGCCGGGCGCCTGAAGCGCCGCGAGAATGGCGGCATGATCTCCGGCTGGGTCGGCATACCCGACGCGATGCTCGTCAACCATCTGGCGCAGGAGGATTTCGATGCCGTCGTTTTGGACATGCAGCATGGCATGTGGGACATGGAGACCGCTGCAAGCGGCATCGCCTATGTGCGCCTCGCCGGCAAGCCGGCAGTAGCCCGCATTCCAGTCGGCGATTTTGCCGCTGCATCGCGGCTTCTTGACGCCGGCGCTTCCGCCATCATCGCGCCGATGATCAATTCTGCCGATGACGCCCGCGCCTTGGTGAAGGCGACAAAATATCCGCCGCTCGGCGAGCGCAGCTGGGGGCCGTCGCTTGCTCTCAATCATTTCGGCCTAGCAGCCGAAGATTATCTGCAAAGCGCAAATAGCCTGACTGTTACCATCGCCATGGTCGAAACCAGAACCGCTCTTGACGCGATCGATGAGATTCTTGCCGTTGACGGTATCGACGGCGTCTTCGTCGGGCCGTCCGATCTTTCCATCGCGCTTTCGAACGGAGCGCGGCTTGCGCCTAACAGCGCGGCAATCGATCAGGCGCTTGCGACCGTGCTCACGCGCTGCCGCGCGCACGGCAAGGCGATCTGCGCCTTCGGCAGCGATGGCGATCGCGCCGGACAATACTTGAAGCTCGGCGTTGATTTGGTCATCGCCGGCACTGAAACGGCGCAGTTGCGGACAGGTGCGCGCGCCGCCATCCAGACCGCACGCAACGTCATTCAATCGTAGAATGTCGGCTTGGCGATGAACAGGCTGCCCGGGAACATTTCCGGGCATGCCCATGCGGCATATGTGATGCTGATCTGCCGTGTCGGGGGGGTCCATCGGTATCGACCAGAACGGCAGGCGCAAAGAGTTCGGCCGACAAGCGGTGGGGTCGCTAGTTCACGAGCTTTACGTAGCAAGGCCTGTAATTCTCTAAACCGCAGCCGCCGCCGACGGCCTGTGCCGGCGTGATCGTGTTTTGAATGGCGATCACTGCAAGTGCTACGGCGATGATTGTCAAGACGGTTTTTGTATATTTGTCCATGAGATTTCCCTACGGAATAGAATGGCGAATGATATACAGCTTATAATTGATTTTATGGAAGTAAATCCCCTGGGTTGCAGTTTGGCTTATTGGCCTGGATATTCGATCGGCAGCTTGAAAGCATGCCGATATCGGGTCGGCGCGTCACCTTGCGGACCGTTGCCATGGCTCGGTTATGACAGCCAAGCGTGCGCTGAAGGAGTGATCCCGCTTTTGAAGCGAATCCTCAAGTCGCCGCTTGCTTTTGCCGTTTGCGTCCTAAATCTGTCTACAGTCGTGCGGAAGGAGGTCGTCATGATCAAATCGCTGGCATTCATCAGTCTTGTCGTGATGCCGGTTGCGGCTTTCGCGCAATCAGCCGATCTTGAAGCAACCTGCAAAACCGTAGCCAAGAACTTCTTCCTGTCGGACGGTCTTGCGATTGGTGCTGTCCAATCCTTTCCGGAGCTGAAGCCGCCCGGCGTGCGCATGGCCTATTCCACCCGGCAGGGAACGTCTCCCGCCGAGATGACCGACACGTTCGAATGCGAATTCGACAAGCCTGACAAACCCCATAATCTCGCAAAGTTTTGCGTATCGAGCACGTGTTATACGCCGAATGACAGCGATGCGGACCGCAAGCGGCGGTTCGAAGAGATGCGCATCCTTTTGCAGCGAGCAGAAAAGTAGACGCATGAACACGAAAGGTGCCGGCTGTTGCTTCCTTTCGGGATCTGGATTGCGGTAACTTTTGCGGCAGCAGACATTGCAGGTGCGCGAATGTGTGTGGGCAAGAGATAAGGCGCCTGCACAGCTTGCGACGCATGCTTTGCGGGCGTCGGCACGAGTTCCGCGATACTCGGGCTTGCGGGCATGGTTTGCCTGCTGACAGCTTCACTCCGATCGTGACCGCGCCTTCAGTTCGGTGGGAACTCATGGTGTCGTCACGGGTTTGGAAGCTCAGGGCCGGATGAATGCCAGCCATCGAACCGATGCGTTGTTCTTTGCCAAATCTCTCATGCTCGCGGTGAAGGCAAACGAAGATATCTGCGATGACCACGATTGCCGATCAAAAAACCAAGACAGAGTCGAACGATACCGCCGCCTTTATGGTGGTCGCCGCTATGATGGCGGTCATGTTTATGGGCAGCACGCTCGTGACGCCCCTTTACGCTTTGTATCGACATGCCTTCGGCTTCTCGGAATTCATCTTGACCCTGGTTTATGCCGTTTACGCCGTCGGCAATTTCGTCGCCCTTCTCATATTCGGACGGTTGTCCGATGAGATCGGCCGCAAACCGATCGGGCTTACAAGCCTTGGACTGGCGGGCATCAGCACGCTGATTTTCCTGGCCGCTTTGAGTACAGGCTGGCTGTTTTGGGCGCGAATGCTCAGCGGATTCGGTGTTGGACTTGCCTCCGGTACGGCGGCGGCGTGGCTTGCGGAACTGGATACGGCTGAGCAAAAATCCCGCGCCACTCTTATCACGTCGAGTGCCAATTTCATCGGAATAGCCCTCGGGCCTTTGGTGTCGGGTGCTTTGGCCCAATATGCGCCTTGGCCGCTGCATCTTTCCTTTCTGGTCTATTTGGCTGTCTTGGCGATCATCGGCGTACTGGTCGCACGCACGCGGGAAACGGTGGAAATGCCGCGCCGGAGCTGGCGGGCGGTTTCCTTGCGGCCGAGGCTCGGCGTTCCGACGGAATTGCGGGTTTCTTTCATCGCGCCGGCCGTTACCGCCTTCGCCACTTTCGCCGTCATCGGCTTTTATGCGGCACTCCTTCCAACCATCCTTGCCGAGAGCCTGCACCAGACGAATGTGGCTGTCGGCGGGGCCGTTGTGTTCGAGCTGTTCCTTGTCGCAACCCTCGTGACGATCGTCACACGGCAAATTGAAAGCCGCCTTGCAATGCTGAGCGGGTTGGTGATGCTTCTGCCGAGTCTCGCCCTGCTCGTTCTGGCGCAGGTGCTTGGCTCGACCTTTATCCTGCTCACCGGAACCGCGCTGAGCGGCTGCGCCGCGGCCCTCGGCTATCGCGGTAGCCTTCAGGTCGTCAATAAAATTGCGCCTGAAGAGCGGCGGGCGGAGGTCGTTTCCAGCTATTACGTCGCGATGTTTCTCGGCAATTCGGTTCCGGTAATCGGGGTTGGTCTGATGACGGTTATTGCCAGTGCGAACGTCTCCAGCCTTGTCTTCGCTTGCGTCATCGCGCTATTTGCGGTCGGCGCTCTGGCGACGGGTATCAAATATACCCCGCAGTCCCGCCGCTGAACGGGACCTGGCAATTGCAACATGGGGTCGCCGGCATCCCTTCGAGAAATTCAGATAATCACCGACGGCTGTTTTTCATCCGTGAAAAGTACTCTGCGGATTTGGCTGTTTATCACTCGGGAACGCCACTTTATTTCTGCCTTTAATGCCAGACGATTTTGGAGAGACGATATGCTGACGAAACCCGATAGCGCTACGACAATGGTTCTCTGGAACGGTCGCGAAATTCCGCGCCTGGGCATGGGATGCTGGGCGATCGGTGGCCCGTTTTATGCCGGCGACGTGCCGCTTGGCTGGGGCGACGTCGACGACGATGAATCAATTCGTGCTATCGAACGGGCTGTGGATCTCGGCATTCGCTTCTTCGACACCGCTTCTAATTATGGGGCCGGGCACTCCGAAGAGGTGGTCGGCAAAGCGATCGGCAATCGAGACGAGATCGTCATCGCTACCAAATTCGGTTTCGCGACGAATGAGAAGACCAAACAGGCGACAGGTGCTTTCGCCGATCCTGCCTTTATCCGGCAGTCGGCCGAGACGTCTTTGCGCCGGTTGCGCCGCGACCGCTTGGACCTGCTGCAGTTCCATCTCAACGATTTTCCGCTGGAAGCGTCGGATGAGGTCTTCGAGACGCTCGAAACGCTGAAGGCCGAAGGCAAGATCGATGCTTTCGGCTGGAGCACGGACCATCCGGATCGCGCCGCGCGTCATGTGCATCGCATGGGATTCGTTTCGGTCCAGCATACGATGAATGTCTTCGAGCCGGTTCCTGCGATGATCGAAGTCATCGAGCGTAATGGTTTGATCTCCATCAATCGCGGTCCGCTCGCCATGGGGCTGCTCAGCGGCAAGTTCACGCCCGACAAGGCCGTCGGCGAGAAAGACGTCCGCGGCGCAAGCCTCGACTGGATGGTCTATTTCAAGGACGGCAAGATTGCTCCTGAATTTGCCGTCCGCCTGGATGCCGTTCGCAAGCTGCTGACTGAAGATGGCCGCACGCTCACGCAGGGTGCGCTTGCGTGGCTATGGGCACGCTCGCCGCGCACCTTGCCAATTCCAGGCTTCCGTACAGTTGCCCAGGTCGAAGAAAATGCCGGCGCCCTGGCGAAGGGACCATTGTCTGCCGATGTGATGGCAACGATCGATAAGGTACTCGCCGATCTTTAGCTCCAGCTTGAACGGAGAGGCCTGTTCAGGTCCAATCCGGATGGGAAATAGGCAGGCCATACTCAGGCAACGAAACGGACCACGCCGCCATCGACGCGCAGAGCCGCGCCGGTGGTTGCGGAAGCCTGCTCCGAACATGCGTAGACGATCATATTGGCGACTTCGTCAGTCGTTGCGAAACGCCGGATGAGGCTCGTCGGGCGGGCCGATTTCAGGAATGCCTGCTCGGCGTCGTCCTGCGTGATCTCTTGATCCTTGGCTTTTGCGGCCATCCAGTTCGACAGGATCTCGGATCTCGTGGGGCCTGGAAGGACGGCGTTGACGGTGACGCCCGTGCCCGCAACAGATTCCGCCAAGCCTCGGGAGATCGCAAGCTGCGCCGTCTTCGTCATCCCATAATCGATCATCTCCTTGGGAATGTTGACGGCGGACTCGCTGCTGACGAAAACGACGCGGCCCCAGCCCTTTTGCACCATTCTCGGCAGATAGTGACGTGTCATGCGCACACCGCTCATGACGTTGATCTCAAAAATGCTCAGCCAGTCTTCATCGGTCGTGTCGACGAAGTCTCTCGGTACCGCTGTCCCAAGATTGTTGACGAGGATGTCTGCGTCCGGCGCCTGCGCGAAGACGGCGTCGGCGCCTTCCGCCGTCGAGAGATCGGCGGCAATGCCTGAAATGTCGTTTTCGGGAAAGGCCCGCCGCATCTGCTGCACGGCCTCATCGACCCGGGCATTTCCGCGGCCGTTGATGACGACCGATGCACCGGCGCGAGCCAGTCCCTCAGCCGTAGCACGGCCGATGCCGGCCGTTGATCCCGTCACAATGGACTTGCGGCCTTTAAGCTCGATGTTCATGTCATCTTTCTCCGATTGCAGATGGCGGGGCGGATACTCGGACAATCGAGATCGCAAGTGTACATCGTCGCGGTTCCTCTTTGAACACATCCCGGAAGATTAGGGGTGTCGAGGCGGGCACCTCCGAGGAAAAGGCTGTGGCCATTGTCTTCTCTGTAGTCTCTTTGCACTGATATTCGCCGCGATGGCTGCTGGACGAAGGACGCATCGGCAAGACGATCTCGGAGACCGCCATGCTGCTTTTGCCCGGCCATCTCGACCTGCGCGGATTGGGTGCGGCCGAAATGGCGGATTCCCTTCGCTCGGGACGGCTGCATCGGGTATCGTCGAGGCCGGCTTTTCATGCTCGGGAGATCACGACGGCATTCGGGCACTCTGGCCGCTCGCGCGGCGTGATCGCAATCCACAGCAGCTGCGGTCGCCCCGATCCGGTACCGCGCGCAATAAATGAGGGACGTTTCTCACGGAGTGCGCTATAGAATTGAGAAAATACAGTCCTTATGGACTGCGGGCTTGACGAAAAGGCGGTGCCTGAGGAAGCATTGCTCGCCTGTCGTAGGGAACGGAGGCTCTGCCGCATATTTTTGGAGGATCAGGAAATTCGGCATCCGACGTCTGGAGACGGCGGCGGCTGAACACGGGCGTTTTGAGGACGCCGTCAAAGGAGGAGGAACGCATGCGCAAATTGATGATGGCATTGGTCGGCGCCACAGCGCTGGTTGCAGCGAGCGTGACCGGCGCTCTTGCCGAAGGCAAGAAAGCCGAAGTCCTGCATTGGTGGACGTCTGGCGGCGAGGCTGCGGCCGTGAAGGAACTTGCCAAGGCTTTCAATGCCGCCGGCGGTGAATGGGTGGATACGGCGATTGCCGGCTCGGGCTCGACTGCCCGTCCGATTGGGATCAACCGTATCATCGGCGGCAATCCGCCGACGGCCATGCAGTTCAATACCGGCACGCAGATGAACGAACTGGCCCAGCAGGGCCTGCTGCGACCGCTCGACGATATCGCCAAGCAGCAGGATTGGAAATCGGTGCTGACGCCGGCCTTCTATCAGGCCATTCAATTTCAGGGGCATATCTATGGCGCTCCGATCAACGATCATGGCCAGAACTGGGTCTTCTATTCCAAGGCCGTCTTCACCAAGGCCGGCGTCACGCAGGAGCCGAAGACCTGGGACGAAATGTTTGCCGCGCTCGACAAGATCAAGGCCGCCGGCCTGATCCCGGTCGCCGTCGGCGGCCAGCCCTGGCAGCTGCAGTCGATGTTCAATGCCATTCTGCTCGGCGAAGGCGGCAAGGATCTCTATGCCAAGGTCTGGAAGGACCTCGATACCGACGCGGTCAAATCCGACAAGTTCAAGCATGTTGCGGAAGTCTTCGCCAAATTGCGCAACTATCAGGACCCGGGCAGCCCTAACCGCGACTGGAACGTCGCGACCGGCATGCTGATCGACGGCAAGGCCGGTATCCAGTTCATGGGCGACTGGGCCAAGGGCGAATTCATCCATGCCGGCCTCGTTGCGGACAAGGATTTCGGCTGCATTCTCGGGCCGGGTGAATCCAATTTCATGATGGGCGGCGACATCTTCGTCTTCCCGGTCCTCAAGGACAAGGCCGCCATCGATGCGCAGACCCTGCTTGCAACGGTCATCATGTCGAAGGAAGGTCAGCTTGCCTTCAACTCCAAGAAGGGATCCGTACCCGTGCGTCTCGACGTCGATACGTCGAAGCTCGACGCCTGTGCCCAGAAGGGCCTGACCGCGCTCAAGGATCCGAGCCGCCAGATCCTCGCGCCGGATGTGCTTACGGCTCAGGATATCGTCCAGACGGAACAGGATCTGGTCGCTCAATACTGGACGACGCCCAGCATGACCGCAGACCAATTCGCCAGTCAGTTCGCTCAGGTGATTGAACAGGCGAAGTAAGCTTCGATCGACATCCATGCGGCGGCAGGTATCTCCTGCCGCCGGTTTCCATGAATGCTGAGGAGGAGCGCGCCCATGAGCAGCCAAGACACGAGCGCGACTGCCGTAAAGACAGCTGTTGCGCCTGCGAGCGTCAGCCGCAGGAAGATGCATATTTCGCCCTATGTGGCCTTGTTTCCGGCTTTCGCCATTGTGCTTCTCGCCTATGTCGTTACCGTCATATGGAACATCTGGATATCCTTCACCGACAGCAAGGTGCTGCCGGTCAATATCTTCGTCGGCACCAAGCAATATGAGCGGTTGTTTACGACCGCACGCTGGCTGCTGTCGCTGCAGAACGTCGTCGTCTTCGGCATTCTGTTCATTGCCGGCTGCCTGATCCTCGGCTTTCTTCTCGCCGTTGCGCTCGATCAGAAGGTCCGCTTCGAAAACACGTTCCGGACGATCTTCCTCTATCCTTTCGCCATGTCCTTTATCGTGACCGGGCTCGTTTGGCAGTGGATCATGAACCCGTCACTGGGCCTGCAGAAGGTTGCCGACAGCATCGGCTTTACCTGGTTCCGCTTCGACTGGATCGTTCAGAGCGATCTCGCCCTCTACGTCATCGTGCTTGCCGGCATCTGGCAATCGTCCGGCCTTGTCATGGCAATCATGCTCGCTGGTCTGCGCGGCGTCGATCGTGAATTGTGGAAGGCGACGCGTATCGACGGCATACCGAGCTGGCGTGTCTATCTTCATATCGTCATCCCGATCCTCAGGCCGACCATCATCACCGCCAGCGTGCTTCTCGCGATTGCCGTTGTCAGGGTTTACGAACTGGTTTTGGCGACGACCGGCGGCGGGCCGGGGATATCGACCGAAGTACCTGGCAAATTCATCATGGATTACCTGTTCGGGCGCGGCAACATCGGTCTCGCGACCGGGGCATCGACAGTCATGTTCGTCACTGTGGTCATCTTGGTGACGCCTTGGCTCTATTATGAATATTTCCGGGAAAAGCCGAGGGGGAACTGATGTCGATACCATCTTCCGTCACTGGTGCCATTAAGGGACCGACCGGGCGAAAGCCGCAGCATATGACCCCCGGCCGCATCGGACTCTATCTCTTTCTCGTCATTGCGGCTCTATTTTTTCTGCTGCCGCTTTACGTGATGCTCGTCACCTCGTTCAAATCCATGCCGGAAATCCGGCAGGGCAATATCTTCGCCTTTCCGCAGATGTGGACGGCGGATGCCTGGGTGCAGGCGTGGAGCACGGCCTGCACGGGGCTCGAATGCGGCGGTATCAGCGTCGGTTTCTGGAATTCGGTCAAGATCCTGATCCCGAGCATGATCCTGTCGATCTTGATCTCGTCGCTGACCGGCTATGCGCTGTCCTTCTGGCGGGTCAAGGGCGCAAACGTGCTCTTTGCCATTCTGCTGCTCGGCGCTTTCATCCCCTATCAGGTGTTCATCTATCCGCTGGTCCTGATCTATCGCGATATCGGCATCTATTCGACGCTGCCCTGCATCATCATCACCCACACGGTCTTCGGCCTGCCGGTTTTGACACTTCTATTCCGCAACTATTATTCGAGCCTGCCGATGGAGCTCTTCAAGGCGGCCCGCATCGATGGCGCCGGGCTCTGGCAGATCTTCTTCCGGCTGATGATCCCGATGTCGATCCCGATCCTAGTGGTAGCGGCGATCCTGCAGGTGACCGGCATCTGGAACGACTTTCTCTTCGGCGTGGTTTTCGCCGGCCGGGAGAACTTCCCCATGACCGTGCAGCTCAACAATATCGTCAACTCCACCCAAGGCGAGAAGCTCTACAACGTCAACATGGCGGCAACCATTCTCACCGCGCTCGTTCCGCTGATCGTCTATTTCGGCTCCGGTCGCTGGTTCGTGCGCGGCATCACCGCCGGTGCAGTCAAGGGATAGCTCATGGCCAATGTTTCCATTCGTGAACTCGCAATCGATTTCGGCAGTGTCAGCGTCCTGAAGTCGCTCAATCTGGAGATACGATCCGGCGAGTTCATCGTGCTGCTCGGCCCCTCCGGCTGCGGCAAGTCGACCCTGCTCAACGCCATCGCCGGGCTGACGGATATCAGCGACGGCCAGATCTGGATCGGCGACAGGAACGTCACCTGGGAGGAGCCGAAGGATCGCGGCATCGGCATGGTGTTCCAGTCCTACGCGCTCTATCCGACGATGACGGTCGAAGGAAATCTCTCCTTCGGGCTGCGCATCGCCGGCATGCCGAAAGAAGAGATTGCTAAGCGTGTCGGTCGCGCCGTGCAGATCCTGCAGATCGATCCCTTGCGCAAGCGGCGGCCGGGCGAACTGTCGGGCGGCCAGCGCCAGCGCGTCGCCATCGGCCGCGCCCTGGTGCGCGATGTCGATGTCTTTCTGTTCGACGAGCCGCTCTCCAATCTCGACGCCAAGCTTCGAACCGAACTCCGCGTCGAGCTGAAGCGCCTGCATAGTGGTCTTGGCTCGACCATGATCTATGTGACGCACGACCAGATCGAAGCTTTGACGCTTGCTGATCGTATCGCCGTCATGAGCGGCGGGGTCATCCAGCAATTCGCCACGCCCAAGGAAATCTACCGGCGTCCGGTCAATCGCTTCGTTGCAGGCTTCGTCGGTTCACCCTCGATGAACTTTCTGTCCGGGCAGGTGACGAGCAATGGCGGCGTGCCGGCCTTTGCATTGCCCGACGGCCGCATGATTGATCTCAACGGTTACGAGTTTTCCGGCACGCCCGGCGAAGGCCGCAAGGCGGCGCTCGGCGTCCGGCCGGAACAGATGCAGTTCCACCCTACAGGCGGCCGGGTTTCTAATCTGCCGGCAACCTTCACAATTGTCGAGCCCATGGGCTCGGACAATCTGATCTGGGGGCAGGTGGGCAACGAGACCATGTCGGTGCGCATCGATGCCGACGAGGATGTCGCGCTCGACAGCGAGCAGCCGGTCTATTTCCAGCCGGCGCTCGCATCTTTGTTCGGCGAAGACGGGCAGCGTCTATGAGATGCCGTGCCGCGCCTTCGCAAAGGCGCGCGGCGCAATTTCACGGCCTGACTTCGAAGACCATGTTGAACGGCGTTTCGGTCGCCTTGCGGAAATGCGAATAGCCCGCATCCATGGCAACCTTGCGCAGCTTCAGCTCGCCGGCCTGCGCGCCCAAGCCCAGACCGACCTCCTGCGACAGCGAGGCCGGTGTGCAGATCATTGTCGAGGCGCCGTAAAAGACACGGCCGACCGGGTTGAGATTGTCTTTCAGGCAATCATGCGCAAAGGGTTCGACGATCATCCAGGTGCCGTCGTCGGCAAGGCTTTCCTTGACGTGTTTGCCGGCGCCAACCGGATCGCCCATGTCGTGCAGGCAATCGAACATGGTGACAAGATCATAACCGGCAGCCGGGAAGTCCTTGGCGCTTGCCTGCTCGAAGGTGATCCGGCCATCAACGCCCGCCTGCTTGGCGGCAGCTTGCGCCCGCTCGATCGATGGCAGGTGGTAATCGAAGCCGAAGAAGGTCGAGTTCGGATAGGCCTGCGCCATCAGGATGGTCGAGGCACCGTGGCCGCAGCCGACATCCGCAACGGCGGCACCGGCCTGAAGCTTTTCATGCACGCCGTCCAGCGCCGGGATCCATTCCGTAACAAGATGACTGTTATAGCCTGGCCGGAAAAACCGCTCGGTGCCGCGGAACAGACAGGCGCTGTGCTCATGCCAGCCGAAGCCGCTGCCGGTCTTGAAGGCATTGGCGATCTTCGGCTCGTCGAGCCACATGGATTGGACGACATCGAAGGCGCCGTTGAAGAAGGCGGGGCTGCTTTCCTCGGCAAATACCATGGCCTGTTCCGGCGTCAGATAGAAGCGCTCGGTTTCGTCGTCATAACTGACATAATCGGCCGCGGCTTGAGCCGACAGCCATTCGCGCACATAGCGCTCCTTTACGCCAACCTTGTCGGCAAGCTCCGCCGACGTCATCGGCGTTCCGTCCGCCATGGCCTTGAACAGACCCAGGTGATCCCCGAGTGTCACCAGCACACCCGAAACCGCCGCGCCGACGTCGCCGACCAGGCGCCCAACCAATGCATCGAGTTTCTGCATATCAGGTTCGCGCATGACATCTTCCTCCCAGAATTGATGTAGCGTTCTGTCCGATATATTCGGAAACTTGAAAATACTCCTGAGCGTGCGGGTAAGCAACGAGATAGCAAGGCGAAGTAATATTCGCCCCGCCGGCAAAGATATAGCCTATTGTTCTGAATTAATTGAAGTTTTTATCGGGATTGACGCGATTTTCAGTCGGTGTGAGCCAGTTCTTTTTCGAGAACCGAGATCAGGCGCGGATCGTCCGCCGTTACGTCAGGGGCAAAACGGGCGGCAACCTTGCCGTTACGGCCGATCAGGAATTTCTCGAAATTCCAGACGATGCCGCCGTCCTGCCCGGTTTCGAGACCGTGTTTCGCAAGCCGTTCGCGCATCGGCCCGTCTCCGATCGTCTCGACGCCGGAGGCGATGAGCTCGTCATAGAGCGGGTGGCGCTCTTCGCCTGTCACGGCGATCTTGGAGAACATCGGGAACTGCACGTCATAGGTCAGGGTGCAGAAGCTCAATATTTCGTCGTTGGTGCCTGGCTCCTGGCCCTTGAAGTCGTTGGCCGGAAAGCCGGCGATGACCAGGCCGTCGCCGCGCTTTTCCTGGTAGAGCTTTTCCAGACCTTCGTACTGCACCGTCAGGCCGCATTTCGATGCGACATTGACGACCATGATGACCTTGCCGCGATAGTCGGCAAGCGTCGTGTCGCTGCCGTCGATCCTCTTTACCGGAATATCGAGCACGCTATCGGTCATATCATTCACTCCAGATGGGAAACAGGATACCGATATTTGCCGGGAAATCGGCGGCGTCAAGGTCAGAAACCGCTTCAGGCGGCTTCTTCCATCCGAACCAGGTGACCGCGGGACACTTCGCGATACTGCCGGGTCGGTGGGACGTATCCGACCGGGCGCACCGGGCTCTTCAACTCGTCGACGGCAAGGTTGCGCCGAATGCCGCGCCGTGACGGGTCCGGCACCGGAACCGCTGCGATCAGCTTCCTGGTATAGGGATGCTGCGGATTTTCGAACACGGATGCCCGCGGTCCGATTTCGACGATTTCGCCGAGATACATAACGGCGACGCGGTGGCTGACGCGCTCGACCACAGCCATGTCGTGCGAGATGAAGAGATAGGAGAGGTTGAGGCTCTGCTGCAGGTCCATCAGCAGATTGCAGACCTGCGCCTTGATCGACACGTCGAGCGCCGAGACGCTCTCGTCAGCGACGATCACCTTCGGATCGAGCGCGAGCGCGCGGGCAATGCAGATGCGCTGGCGCTGGCCGCCCGAAAATTCATGCGGATAGCGGCTCATCATATCCGCCTTCAGGCCGACGCGCTCCAGAAGATCGGCGGCCTTCTCCCGGGCTTCGGCGCGCGAGCCCAAGCGATGCTCGATGAAGGGTTCGGCAACCGCGGCGCCGATCGTCATGCGCGGGTTGAGGCTGGCAAACGGGTCCTGAAAGATCATCTGGATACTGCGGCGCATCCGGCGCAGTTCGAGCGAGCCCAGTTTCATCACATCATAGCCGTCGAGCCGAACTTCGCCGGACTTTGGCGTGATGAGGCGCATGATGGAACGGCCCGTCGTTGACTTGCCGCAACCGGATTCTCCGACCAGCGACAGCGTTTCTCCCTGGGCAAGATTGAAGGAGACATTCTCGACAGCATGGATGGCGCCGGTCGGGCGGGCGAGCAGGCCGCCATGGAGGTCGAAGCGGGTAACGAGGTTTTTGACCTCCAGTACCGGCGTCTTGCCGTGATCGACGGTATCGGCAAGCGCTTTCGGTTCGCTGCGTTCACCGGTGCTGGCGTCGACGGTCGGAAAGCGCAGCGGCTGCGACTGATCCTTCATCGAGCCGAGCCGCGGTACGGCCGACAGTAGCGCGCGGGTATAGGGATGACTGCCGCGATGGAAGATATCGTCGGTCCTGCCGGTCTCCACCGCCTCGCCGCGATACATGACGATGGTGCGGTCGGAAATCTCGGCGACGACGCCCATGTCGTGGGTGATGAAGAGCACCGACATGCCTTCCTCTTCCTGCAGGACCTTGATGAGGTCGAGGATCTGGCCCTGGATCGTCACGTCGAGCGCGGTCGTCGGCTCGTCGGCAATCAGCAGTTTCGGACGGCTGGCAAGCGCCATGGCGATCATGACGCGCTGTCGCATGCCGCCGGAAAACTGGTGCGGATATTCGTCGAAACGGGAGGATGCATTGGGGATGCGCACCTTTTCCAGGAGGCGGATCGTTTCCGCCTTCGCTTCAGCCTTGGAAATATTGCCATGGCAGGTCAGTGCCTCGGAAATCTGCCGGCCGATGGTGAAGATCGGATTGAGAGAAGTCATCGGTTCCTGGAAGATCATCGCGGCGTCCTTGCCGCGCACCTTGCGCATTTCCGTCTCCGGCAAAGCAAGGAGATCGCGGCCGTTCAGCCGGATCGAGCCTTCGATGCGGCTGCTGCCCCTGGCAAGCAGGCGCATGATCGAGAGCGAGGTCACGCTCTTGCCGGAGCCGCTTTCGCCGACGATGGCGACCGTTTCTCCCGGCATGACGTCAAAGGAGATATTCTTGACCACCGGGCGCCATTCTCCGTCGACGAGAAACGAGGTCGTCAGATCGGCGACGGAGAGAATGGACTGAGCATCCGGATCGGTGGCCTGCGCTGCAGTGATCGGCATGGTGTCCCCTTTTTCATTCTGCCATCGTGGCATAAGATGCGGAAAGGCGGCCTTCGGCAATCCTCCTGGCCTCCAGCGCGGCAATCTTTTCGTCGATCTCGCGCCGGTCGGTCATGCCGCTGGGGTTTTCCCGTGTCGGCATGGTTTCGGCGACATGCAGGTAGCGCTCCTGCGCGACTGCATAGAGCCGTTCGAGCTCGGCAAGCGGGTCGGCGCTATCGTCTGCACGGATGTTCAGCCATGCATAGTCCTGATCACGATGGATGACCAGCGCGGCCGATTGCTTGCCCCTCTTGTCGCCACCGGCTGCCTCGCCCGCTCGCATTGCTTCGAGCAGACGCTCGGCAAGCGGCTTTCCCTTCGTTTTCTTGAACGTTGCGAGCGTCTCGGCGATCACTTGCGGACCCGCCAGCATATTGCCGGCGACCGAAACATTGTCATCGACCAGATGCCCGGCCCAATCGATGCACTTCGCGCCGGTAAAGGCAACGTTGCTGCCGCTGCTGTCGATCAGATGGAACTGGCGTTGTTCGCGGCCTTCGTCACGGGCACTCAGTGCTTCGACGATTTCGTCAGGCGCATGCCCAGCGGCCAGCATGGCAAGTCCGTCGATGCCGTAAAGCGGGCTGGCGAAGGCCTGCGTTGCAACTGCGCCGATGCCGCCGCGAATATGCGGCACGATGCTGCCGACGGCAAAGAAGCGGGTGGCGACGGCGATGGCGAGGTTTCCCGTTTCCGGCTCGCGGGCGACGATGGACCACGTCATCGGTTCTATCTCCCGATAGCGTAGGCTTGCATCAAACGCGGTGTCGCCGCAGCGCGCAACAGGCCGTCGGCGTCGCGCCGCGCGGCAGTCAGCCGGCCGACAGTCCATTCCGGCGCAACGGTCAGCTTGTGGCCCTTCCTGCGGAGCGCTTCGAGCACGTCTGCGCTGAAATTCGCCTCCGCCGTCAGGCCGCCGGGCTCGCGCGTGCGCGGATAGAAGGAGCTCGGGAAATGCGTGCTGTGAAACAACGGCTTATCGATCGCCTCCTGCAGGTTCAGCCCGTGATGGACATAGCGCAAGAAGAAGGAGAGCTGCCATTGCTCCTGCTGATCGCCACCGGGCGTGCCGAAAGCAAGGGTCGGGCGGCCCTCATGCAGCGCCATCGTCGGGGTTAGCGTCGTGCGCGGCCGCTTGCCTGGTGCAAGCGAGGAGGGCAGGCCCGGCCGCAGCCAGAACATCTGTGCGCGCGAGTTCAGGCAGAAGCCGAGGCCGGGAATGATCGGCGAGGACTGCAGCCAGCCGCCGGAGGGCGTCACCGACACCATGTTGCCCTCGCGGTCGATGACATCGATATGGACGGTATCGCCGCGCTTCTCGGTGAGATGCGCCATTGTCGGCTCGTAGACCGCGCCGCTTTTGGCCTCCGGTGCTTCGAGCATCTTCATTGTAAGGTCGTACTGATCTTCAAAGCCGGCCAATTTGCCCGGGTGCAAGGCGAGCGATGCTTCCGGCGAAATCAGCCGGCGCCGCTCATCGGCATAGGCATCCGACAGCAGGGTTTCGAGCGGTACATTCGTGAAATTCGGGTCGCCGTAATAGACTTCTCTATCGGCAAAGGCGAGCTTCATGGCCTCGGTGACGGTGTGGACGAACTCGGCTCCGGCGGGGGCCATGCTGGCCAGATCGAAACCTTTGAGCAGCGACAGCGCCTGCAGGAAGACGGGTCCTTGACCCCAGGGACCAATCTTGGCGACTGTCCAGCCGTGATAATCGTAGGTCAGCGGCTCTTCGATCGTCGCTTTCCAGTTGGCCATGTCATTGGCCGTCAGCACGCCTTTATGACGCGCCCCGCTCGCATCCATGACCTCCGCCTTGCTGACATAGGTGTCGATCGCTTCGGCGACGAAGCCGCGATAATAGGCATCGCGCGCCGCTTCGATCTGTGCCTCACGATCGCTCTTGCTTTCCGCCTCCGCAACGACCCGTTTCCAGGTTTCGGCGAGAACGGGGTTCTTGAAATTGGACCAGGGTTCGGGAGCTGCTCCGCCGGGAAGCCAGGTCTCGTGGGAGGTCGGCCATTCCTTGCGATAGAAATCGGCAAGTCCTGCAATGGTCGCGGAAACGCGCGGCAGAACGGGGTGCCCGTTTTCGGCATAGTGGATTGCCGGTTCGAGAACGTCGCGGACCGTCAGCCGGCCATAATCACGCAGCATCAGCATCCAGCCATCGAAGGCTCCGGGGATAACTGTCGCAAGCAGGCCATCACCAGGGATTAGCTTCAGCCCTTCGCGTGCATAGCGCTCGATCGTCGCGCCGGCCGGCGCCGGTCCTTGGGCGCAGATGACCTCGATCCTGTCCTTCCTCTTCGAATAGAGGATGGCGGGCATATCGCCGCCAGGTCCGCAAAGATGCGGCTCGACGATCTGCAGCACGAAACCGGTCGCAACTGCGGCGTCGAAGGCGTTGCCGCCTTTTTCGAGAATGCTCATGCCGACGGCGGACGCGATCCAGTGCGTCGATGTGACGACGCCGAAAGTACCTAGGATTTCGGGGCGGGTGGTGAATGCGGTCATTGGGGCATCCTTTTCAGTTTATTCATGCTTCGCGCGGGTCGAGCGCGTCGCGCAGGCCGTCGCCGAGAAGATTGAAGCCGATCACGACGAGGAAAATGGCAGCCCCCGGCCACATGGCCATCCAGGGCGCCTGTTCGAGATAGTTCTTGGCGACATTGAGCATCGAGCCCCAGCTTGGGGCAGGTGGCTGCTGGCCGAGGCCGAGGAAGGAGAGGCTCGCCTCCGCGATGATCGCCGTCGCGATGGTGAGCGTGGCCTGAACGAGGATCGGCGCAAACACGTTCGGCAGGATATAGCGGGTGATGATGCTGAAGTGGCGCAGACCGATCGACCGGGCACCCTCGACATAATCCTCCGTCTTGATCGCCAGCACCTGGCCGCGCGTCAGCCGCACGAAGACGGGCGTTGCCGAAAAGCCGATCGCGATCATCGCATTAGTGAGGCTTGGGCCGAGGAAGGCGGCAAGCGCAATGGCGGTGATGAGGAAAGGCATCGCCAGGAAGGCTTCGGTGATGCGCGAGATGATCTGATCGATCCAGCCGCCGTAGTAACCCGAGATCAGGCCGAAGGGCACGCCGATTGCAACCGCGATGGCGACCGAGAAGATGCCGGCCATCAAGGACGCTCGCGCACCCCATATCATGCGGGAGAGAATGTCCCGGCCGAGATCGTCGGTGCCAAGCCAATGGGCGGCCGACGGCGCCTTGCGGATCGCCGACCAGCTGGTCGCGATCGGATCAGGAATCGGAAGGAGCGATGCCAGCGCGGCGAGTGCGGTAAAGAACAGGATGATCGCAAGCCCGACCAGCGCGCCCTTGTTGGCTCGCAGCTTGCGCCAGGCGCGGTTGGGAGCGCGTTTTGCGGAAGCGTCTGCGGCAGTCGCCTGAACGATCGTGCTCATAGGGCTGCCCTCATGCGCGGATTGAGGAGGACGTAGAGAATATCGGCGATGAGGTTCATGGCGATGAAGCCGATGGCGGTGCAGAGCACCACGCCCTGGACGACGGCGTAATCCCGGTTGAAGACCGCATCGACGATCAGCTTGCCGAAACCCGGGATGGTGAATATCTGCTCGGTGAGCACGGCACCGGCCAGAAGCTCGCCGAACAGCAGGGCGCTGACGGTGACGACGGGCAGGATGGCGTTGCGGAAACTATGCTGAAGCACGACGGCGGTTTCCGGCAGGCCCTTGGCGCGGGCTGTGCGGATATAGTCCGCGCTCAGCACGCTCAGCATCGAAGACCGCGTGTGGCGCATCAAGGTCGCCGCCAGCGCGTTGCCGAGGACAAAGGATGGCATCAGCATCGTCTGGATCGAACGCCATGGGTCGTTGAAGAACGGTTGGTAGCCGGAGGCCGGCAGCCAATGGAGCTTCACCGAGACCAGCAGGATCAGCATGATGCCGAGCCAGAAGTTGGGCACCGACAGCCCGCACAGGGCGACGATATTGGCGAGAAAGTCGATGAAGGTGTTCTTCTTCACGGCGGCCAGGATGCCCATGGGAATGCCGATTGCGAAAGCGAAGATCATCGACATGACGGCGAGCTGGATCGTCACCGGCAGCTTTTCGGCAATGAGCGTCAGAACCGGCTGATTGGTGCGTAGCGAAACGCCGAGATCGCCCTTGGCGACACCTTGCAGCCAATAGCCATATTGATAGATGACTGGGTCGTTCAGCCGATATTTCTCGCGGAGTTGCTCCAGGACTTGCGGATCGCGCTCTTCGCCGGCCATGGCAAGTACTGGATCGCCGGGCAGAAGCTTCTGCAGGGAGAAGACGAAGATCGAAATGATCAGCAGCGTCGGGATGGCGACGAGCAGCCTCTTTCCGATATAGCTATACATGGGCAGATCCTTGCCGAAGGAAAAAGGGCCATGCGGGAAGGAACCCGCATGGCGCTGGTCGGTCAGCCGCTCTTCTTGACGCCCACGAGGCGGATCATTCCGTCGGGGGAGGGCACGAAGCCGGATATTTTCTTGTTATAGGCCCAGATCCAGGCTTGATGCCCGAGGAAGATGATCGGCAAATCCTGGTTGAGGATTGCCTCGGCAGCGTCGTATTTCTGCTTGCGAACGGCATTGTCCTGCGACTGACGCGCCTCGAGCAGCAGCTTGTCGACTTCCGGATTGCTGTATTTGGAATCGTTGAGGCCGGCGCCAGTCGTCACGAACTGCTGGATATTGCCGTCGGGATCGGAGCGGCCGGACCAGTCGGAGCGGCTGAGCTGGTAATTGCCGCTCGACTGCGCGTCGAGCAGGGTTGCGAATTCGGTGGTCTTCAGCGTCACATCGAAGCCGGCTTCGGCAACCATCGATTGGATGATCTGCATCATCTGCATCGACACGGGATTGTTGGTGACGGCGAGCTCGACCGGGATGCGGTCGAAACCGGCTTCCTTCACCAGCGCCTTGGCCGTGTCGAGATCGCGGGCCGGCACCGGAATATTCTTGTCGAACCAGGGGCTGTTCGGTGCGAAAGGCTGGTTGCCGGCAAGCCCGGTGCCGTCGAAGACGATCTGCATGGCGGCTTCACGGTCGATTGCCAGCGAGAAGGCCTGGCGCAGGCGCTTGTCCTTGCCGATCGGATTGTCGGCGCGCGAACCGTTGCCGATATTGGCGTAGACGCCGAGCCAGCCGGTGCCGACAGCATCGGCATAGACGAGACTGGGATCGTTCTTGACCGTGCCGGCATCGGATGCCGCGACGCGCTCGATCATGTCGAGATCGCCGGAACGCAGGTTTGCGAGGCGCACCGTCGTATCGGGGATTGGCAGGTAGGTCACCTTGTCGATGAAGATATTGTCCTTGTTCCAGTAGTCCTGGAATTTCTCCAGCACGATGCGGTCCTGCTGCACACGCTCGACGAATTTGAATGGACCGGAGCAGACGGGATGATCGCCGAATTTGGCGCCGGCAGCCTTTGCGGCTGCCGGTGAGACCATCATGCCGGAGCGGTCGGAAAGCTGGGCAAGCAGCGTGACGTCAGGTGCCTTCAGGGTGAAGGTGACTTCGTATTCGCCTGTCGCTTCGACCTTGGCGACGGAGGAAAGCTCGCTCTTGCGGCGCGATTCCGGCATGGTCTGATAGCGTTGGATGTTGTCGACGACGGCTTGGGCGTTGAATGGTGTTTCATCCTGGAATTTGACGCCCTGGCGCAGCTCCATGACCAGCTGCTTGCCGTCGGCGGACCATTTCCAGGAGGTGGCAAGCTGCGGCACGAATTTCAGGTCCGGTGTCACGTCGACGAGCTTGTCGCAGAGCGCGGTATAGACGATGCGGCCGACGAAGGTGCGGGATTGGGCGGGGTCCAGCGCGTCGGCGTCGTCCTGCAGGCCGATCTTCAGCTCGACGGCTAGGGACGGAAGCGCGATCAGGGCGCCGGCGGCAAGCGATGTCACGAATTTGGCGATCTTCATCTCGTTCTCCTGTTTATCATTGTCGTTCACCGCGTCCTCGACCGTTTTCCTCTTCGGCCGTTATTCATCACGGTGTCGTGCGGATGCTCAGCCGACCTCCTCGGACAATTGCCGTTGCGAGGTTTGTCCGTCGAGCGAGGTGATGCGGATCAGACTTTCCTGAAGCATCAGAAGATGTTCGCGCATGGCTTCTGCCGCTTTCAGCGGGTTGCGCACCGCAATCGCATCGATGATCGCTCTATGCTGCGCATAGGAGACCGGGCGGGTCTTGTTGATGCTGCGGGCCAATTCGCGAATGGTTTGCCAGGATTCGTCCTGGCGGACATGATTGATCACGTCGAAAATGGTCAGAAAGAACTGGTTCCCGGCACTTTGCGCAATCAGCCGGTGCAATGCACCATCCCAGAGTTCCCGGCTGTCGGCATCGTCACTGGCGGTGATTTTTCTTGCCAGTTCGTACATGCGGTCGATGTCGTCGGGCTTGGCGCGCATGGCGGCGAGCTGGGCGAGCTGCGGCTCGATGCGCAGGCGGACTTCCATGACCTCCATGAGATCCGTGCCGGCGACAAGCGAGCTGACATGCCGGCTCCAATCGTCCGGGCGTTGCCCGACATAGGTTCCGGACCCCTGGCGTCGCCAGACGCGGCCTTCCGCTTCCAGCACCTCGAGCGCTCTTCGGATCGCGCGCCGGCTGACGCCGAGCGTTTCCGAAAGCGCCCTCTCGGTCGGCAGCTTTCCGTCCGCTGGCAGATCGGCGGAATTCAAAAGCACGCGGAGCCTTTCCAGGGCGTGAACCGAATTCTCCGGAAGGTTGCTGGCTGTCATGATAAGGAGTGAACCAATTTTTGATTGGTTCAATAGAAAATTAACTCGATCACAGCGTCAAGCGCTTTTTTGTGCAATTTTGGCGATGCACAATGTTTGTGCGCGATGTATAAGGCGGCCCGTGAAAAAACGAACCGCCCTCGGAATCTTGAACCGGCTTTTGGTCGCTCGCCCGGGACGTTCAGCGACCGATGGCGCGAGCCGAAATGCCCGTGACGGGGATGAAATCGAAATCCTTATCAAAGGGGTAGGTCGGCTTCTGCTTGCGCAGTCGCGGCAGGCGTTCGACGAACTGGTCAACGACGCCGGGCGACAGCGCCATTAGGTTCGGGTTGGCGATCGGCGCCAATTCCGGCGAGAGATAACCCGATTTGACGACAATGATCTTCGCCTCATGCGGATCGAGACCGAGGCGGGTGAAATCGGCGATGTTGTGATAGGGGCGGCGTTTGGCGGACAGAACAAGGTCGATACCGCCGATGGATACGACAGCTTGCGCATCGCTCGCCTCTGCTGCATCGAGCAGGAATTTGACGGTGAAGCTGCCCTTTACCGGCTTGCTGCCCTTGGTGTCCAGCGATGCGCCGACGGAAAGATCGAGGGTGGCTCCGACGCCGGCAGCATAGCAGGCCTGCGTGGCCGCCTTGTCGGCAATGCCTGCGAAGATTACGCCATCGGCTTCTTTGGAAATCAGTTCTGCCAGCACATCGGCCCGGTCGCCGACACCGCCGCCTGTCGGATTGTCGCCGGATTCCGCCAGAACCACCGGTGCGGTCGAACTAGCAATCGCTTTTGCGACGCATCCCTCGATCGAGCCGGTCTCAGAGCCGAAAATGAAATCCTTACGCGCGTCCCAATAGGCTTGCGCCAGGCGTTTTGCTTCCCGCTCGAGCACCGTGCGCTCCGTGCCGGTCATGATGGCGGCGGCCGTTGCGCGCGGCTCGTCGGCCCAGACATAGCCGACCATGAGCGATGCATCCCAAACGCCGTCGATCGCATCGATTGCAGGCAGCATGTCGTAAAGGCTCTTGGCCGGTTCATCGACGGTGCTGGTGCGTTCGCCGGGCAAAACCACGGGGATAGGCGCCCAAAGCAGGATCGGCTTTACGCCGGTCTTTAGGCTTTCCGTCAGCATCTTGACAGCGCGGCGCATGGTCTCCTCGACATCGATATGCGGCGCCGTGCGATAGGTCGAGTACATGTCGAGCGCGTCGATGATGCGCTGGGTGACGTTGCCGTGCAGATCATAGCTCGCCGAAACCATACAGTCATCGCCGACGACGGCGCGCGCCGCACTGATCCAGTCGCCTTCGGCGTCTTCCATGCCCTCGACATA
>NZ_JAUQTZ010000036.1:0-51704 GCF_059803845.1 Rhizobium sp. UFLA01-1127
TCCCGATAGCAGACGCTGCCCCCGGAGTGAATATCTGGATTATCGCTGCTGCGAACTTAAACGGCATAGATCAGTATTGTTTATTTTAAACAACGCTATGCCAGCTGAGGATTCACGGCAAATTAAGACGGAATATGCATCCTCCGCCTGACTGAATAGCGACGATATCTGGGACCCCTGCGGGGTGTGAAAAGTCAAGAATGACAAGGATAGCTGCGGCAGCACACTTTAAAGACGACAACGAGCGGGCGGATATTTACCACGACGCTATCAATCGATTGTTCGCGTTATCTGGCGGACAGCATCCAGAAAAATTCGCACCGTCCTTCGATCAATTAAAGACCATAGCTGCGCAAGACATCGCAATCGGTAACATGCCGCAAGGAATTTGTGTTTTCAATGCGGAGAAAAGGCTCACATTCTGCAACAGGCGTTATGCCGAAATCTATCGCCTCGATCCCGAGCAGATCCTCCCCGGGGTAACATTGAGCGAAATCAATACCAGACGTGTTGCCGCTGGGACGTCCCATGTAGATGCCGAGCATTACATGATCGTCAACGAAACAGCTAATTCGGCCACTAAGCCATCTGTACGAATAGTCAAGCTTAATGACGGCCGCAGTATTCAAATCTGTCATCAGCGCCTAGCTGACGATGGTTGGGTTGCCACTCACGAAGACATTACCGAGCTAAAAGCCACACGGGTGATCGGCAGCCAGGAAATTTCACTCCAAACGATGATCGATTGGGTGCCGGATTATTTCTGGGCCAAAGACACCGAGAGCCGGTTCGTTGTCGTTAACAGCGCATTTTCCGCGCGATTCGGCGTGCAAAGCACCTCGGATCTTCTTGGTCGGACGGATTTCGATCTGCATCCACCCGAAATGGCCAGCGCGTTTCGAGCACAGGAACTCGAAATCATGCGTTCCGGGAAGCCGTTGTTCGATCTTGAAGAGCTGCGCATCAGTAAATCTGGCGCACCGAAGTGGCTGCTGACGACGAAGGTCCCGTTGCGCAATGATAGGAATGAAGTCTTTGGGCTTGTCGGAATCTCCAGGGATATCACCGACCGCAAGTTCGCAGACCTTCTGCGCGATGGACAAGCACAAGTGCTGGAAATGATCGCGACCGGCGCACCCTTGGAACGCGTGCTTGAAGATATAGCCCGTTTGGTGGAAAGCCTGTCGCAGGGGATATTCTGTTCCGTCATGCTGGTTGACGACACGAAGAGTCACCTGAGATGCGTCGCTGCACCAAGCTTGCCCGCCGCTTTCGCGAAACACCTGGACTGCGTTCCCGTCGGCGAGAAGGCGGGATCGTGTGGAACTGCCGTTTATCGTCGCGAAGCGGTGGTCGTTGCGGATATCGCGCACGATCCGCTATGGGACGAGTGCCGCCATCTGCCTCTGGCGTACGGACTTCGCTCATGCTGGTCCATGCCGATCCTGTCCCATCAAGAAAATGTACTGGGGACGTTTGCGCTCTATTCGGAGGCTCCGCGCGAACCCACCAGGAGCGAGCTGGATCTCGTTAGGACAGTCGGCCGGCTTGCCGACATTGCCATGCAGCGCAAACTAGCTGAAGAGCGTATCAGCTTCATGGCGCATCATGACAGTTTAACCGGACTGCCCAACCGTACCCTATTGCAGGAGCGTTTGCCCGCCGCGCTCCTCGAAGCCGAGCGGTTGGGTCATCGCGTGTCGGTGGTATTTATCGACCTTGACAATTTCAAGGTCGTCAATGACAGCCTCGGTCACAATGCCGGTGACGAACTCCTCAAAGCTGCCGCCGCCAGGATGCAGAAAGTGGTTGGACCCGCTGATATGGTCGTCCGCCTTGGCGGAGATGAATTTGTCGTCGTCTTCACTCAGCAGTGTGCAGACACGGCCGCGATCCTGGAAAAAGTGCGTGTCATCCAGAACGCATTGGCTCAATCCATTGAAATAAATGGGTACGACTACAGGATTGCATGCAGTGTAGGGATTGCCAATTATCCGAATGACGGAACCAATGCCGATACTTTGATAGCAAATGCAGATGCTGCGATGTATCAAGCCAAGGAAAGCGGCCGTGACCGCTTCAAACTCTATAAACCGGATTTTAGCGTAGAGGTGCAAGAGCGCTTTTTATTGCTTGAAACCTTGAAGATTGCCGTTGAGCGGTCTGAATTCTCGCTTGTCTATCAACCGCAGGTGAAACTGTCGACAAATACGGTTTTTGCCGCTGAAGCTCTGATCCGCTGGCATCATCCACAACTCGGATCCGTACCTGCGGCACGTTTCATCCCTTTAGCGGAAGAAAGCGGCCTCATCGGACCGATCGGTGATTGGGTGTTGCGAGAGGCCTGCCGGCAGAACAAGGCCTGGCAGGATGCCGGCTATCCGAAGATCGTCGTTTGCGTCAACGTCTCCGCCCGACAGTTTCATGAGAATGATCTCGTTGCGTGCGTCGCCAGTGCTTTGCAGGCAAGCGGACTGGAGCCGGAATATCTGGAACTAGAGCTGACCGAAGGCCTGATCATGCGTGACGTTCCACGGGCAGTCCGGACGATGGAACATTTGCGATCGCTGGGAGTACGCTTGGCGATTGATGATTTTGGCACGGGATACTCGAACCTCAGTGCCCTAAAAAACTTTCCGGTTTCCCGGTTGAAAATCGATAAATCCTTTATCGCCGATCTGTCGGACAATGAGAGCGGCTGTTCCGTTACGGCCGCCATTGTTTCACTAGGGCAAAAGCTGAAGCTGGATGTTGTGGCCGAGGGCGTGGAAACGCTCGAGCAGCTTGAGTTCTTGCGCGAGAATAATTGCGACAGCATCCAAGGATATTATTTCGGACGACCTGTTCCCGCAGTGGAGTTCGAGGCTACGTGGAATCGACCGGGCGCTTGACCCAGGAAACCGGTTTGGGCCTTGCCGTCTCAATCAAGGATGCTACCCACGTTACGCTGATGCCGTGTTCAGCGGAGAAAGCCCCTCCGATTGCACCAACAATCCGCGTCGCGCGAGGTTGCGCATCAGATGCGAGGCGCCGAAGGTCCAGGGTGGGCACTCGGTCGATAGCAGCACGCGGTTCTTCAGCGATCCCAGCTTTTCGTTGGAGATGGTGACGATGTCGCCGACCTTGTGGGTAAAGCCCTGGCCGGGCGTGTCGCGATCTTCGACGGGGGCAAACAGCGTTCCCATGAACAGCACGAGGCCGTCGGGATACTGATGATGGCGGCCGACGGTCTGCGAGACGAGGTCGAGCGGATCGCGGCTGATTTCCTTCATCGATGAGCGTCCGTGCAGCACATAGCCATCCTCGCCTTCGACCTTAAGGTCGAGATCGGCATTGCGCACGTCATCCAGATCGTAGGTTTCGTCGAACAGGCGAATGAAAGGGCCGATCGAGCAGGAGGCGTTGTTGTCCTTGGCCTTGCCGAGCAGCAGTGCGGAACGCCCTTCGACATCGCGCAGGTTGACGTCGTTGCCGAGGGTGGCGCCCTTCACACGGCCCTGGCTATCGACGGCAAGCACGATTTCCGGTTCGGGATTGTTCCACTTGGAGATCGGATGCAGGCCGACATCCGCGCCCGGTCCGACCGAAGACATGACCTGCGATTTGGAAAAGACTTCCGCATCCGGCCCGATACCGACTTCGAGATATTGCGACCAGACGCCTTCTTCGATCAGCGCTGCCTTGACCTTGGCTGCCTCAGGCGAGCCGGCCTTCAAGTTGCGCAGGCTGTCGCCGATCAGTGCTGTTACCTTGCCGCGGATCGCTTCGGCAAGATCTGGATTGCCGGCGGCGCGCTCTTCGATGACGCGCTCCAGCATCGAACGGGCAAAGGTGACGCCGCAGGCCTTGATCGCCTGCAGATCGATGGGTGCAAGAAGGTGGATGGCCGAGTGATCGGCCTTGGTGGCCAGCAGATCGTCAAGCTTGGCGATGGCTTCGCCTTTCTGCGCATGGACGAAGCCGACCGGATCTTCCTTCTCCAGCAGGTCGCGCATGGTCGGCGCGTCCTTCGAGGTGATATCGTATAGCGTGCCATCGCGAACGGTGACGAGAGCAGGGCCTTCCACATCGGGGCGCCAGATGCGGCCGACAAAGGTTCCTGTGGTGAATGTATCTGAGCTCGCCATATCGTTCGTCTCCTCCAAACTGCGTGTGTTTTCTAACCCAGGCGAATGTGCTTTGCCATGGGTTATCGAGGCGATATTCGCCCGCGTTTTGGATTTTCATTTTCTCCGTTGCGGCAAAGACGTAAGGCCCCGCGGCAGCGCCGCGAGGCCTTTTGGGCCGCAAGCCGGGAGAGAGTTGGCTTCAGGCGGCCTGAACCTTGCGATTGCCGCGCGCCCATTCCGGCAGCCAATCGCCGTGGGCCGCCAGCAATTCATCGACCAGCGACCAGATCTGATCGAGATCGAGTTCGGCTGCCGTGTGCGGATCCATCATCGCGGCGTGATAGATGTGCTCGCGGTTCTCGGTCATCAAAGCCTTCACTGTCAGTTCCTGCACGTTGATGTTGGTGCGGATCAAGGCCGTCAGCTGCGGCGGCAGATCGCCGACATAGGTCGGCTGGATGCCGGAGGCATCGACGAGGCAGGCGACTTCGGCTGCGCAATTGAACGGAAGCGAGGTGATGCAGCCATTGTTGCGGACGTTGCCGTAGATCACCGAGGGTTCGCCGGTCCAGACCGAATTGATGATCGAGGAGGCATATTCCTTCGATTGCTTGACTTCGATCTTTTCCGCCGTGCGATATTCCTCCGCCTGGCTCTTCCAGCGCGCCACCTGCTCGATGCAGCGCTTCGGATATTCGTCGAGCGGAATGCCGAACTTTTCGATCAGGTCCTCGCGGCCTTCCTTGATGAAGTAGGGCGTATATTCGGCGAAATGCTCGGAGCTTTCAGTGACGAAATAGCCGAGCCGGGTCAGCATCTCGTAGCGCACCTTGTTCGGGCAGCGCGGGTTCCAGCCAGGCTTCGGTGCGCGCCCTTCACGATAGGCGCGGACGAGATCCGGATAGAGGTTGCGGTAGGAGCCGTCAGCCTGGCGATGCTCGAATTCGAGGTAGAAGGCCATGTGGTTGATGCCGGCGGAGCGATAGCGGATCTCCTCGTAGGGAATGTCGAGATCATGCGCCAGTTCCATAGCCGTGCCCTGCACGGAATGGCAGAGCCCCACCTGCTTGATCGTGGGGTACTTCTCGCCGATCGCCCAGGTATTGATTGCCATCGGGTTGACATATTGCAGCATGATTGCATTCGGGCAGACGGCGAGCATGTCCTCGCAGATCTTCCACAGATGCGGAACCGTGCGCAGGCCGCGCATGATGCCGCCGACGCCGAGCGTGTCGGCAATCGTCTGGCGCAGGCCGTATTTCTTTGGCACCTCGAAATCGGTGACGGTGCAGGGCTCGTAGCCGCCGATCTGGAAAGCAACGACGACGAAGTGGGCGCCATCCAGTGCCTTGCGCTGGTCCGTAAAGGTCTCGACCGTCGCCGGAGCGCCGAGCGTCGAAGCGAGCTTACGGGCGACGATGGCGCTCTCCTCCAGCCGCTGCGGATTGATGTCCATCAGCGCGATCCTGGCACCGGCAAGTGCCGGGCGCTGTAAGACGTCGCCGATGATATTCTTCATGAAGACGGTCGAGCCGGCTCCAATGAATGTGATCTTGGGAGTGCCTGTCATTTCGAAATCTCCTGAATGCTATGAAGCCACCTCGAACGCCGCTCTGACGAGGCGTTCGGTGTAAGCGGTCTTGGGATGGGACAGAACTTCGTCGACCGGCCCTTCTTCCATGATCTTGCCGTGCTGCATGACGATCACGCGATGACAAAGGGCGCGGACGACCTTGAGGTCGTGCGAGATGAAAAGGTAGCTCAGACCCCGCTCGTCCTGCAGCTTGCGCAGGAGGTCGATGATTTGGGCCTGGACCGAGAGATCGAGAGCCGAGGTCGGCTCGTCGAGCAGGATGAATTCCGGTTCGAGCGCGATGGCGCGGGCAATGGCGATACGCTGGCGCTGGCCGCCGGAAAACTCGTGCGGGAAGCGCGAGAGAATGTTGGCCGGCATGCCGGCGCTGACGAGCGCTTCCTTCACGCGTTCCGACCGCTCGGCTTTGTTTGCGCCGATATTGTTGACCACCAGTCCCTCGCAGATGATCTGGCCGATGGTCATGCGCGGATTGAGCGACGAGAACGGATCCTGGAAAACGATCTGCATACGGGATCGCAAGGGCCGCATCTCGGCACGGGACCTGCCATGAATGGCCTGCCCGCCGAAGAAGATCTCGCCGCTATCGGCATCGATAAGGCGCAGAAGCGCCTGGCCGAAGGTTGTCTTGCCGGAGCCGGATTCGCCGACCAGCCCGAGTGTTTCGTGGCGGCGCAGTTCCAGATCGAGGCCGTTGACGGCGACGAGCTCGCGCATGTCGGGCTTGAAGAAGCTCCCGTGCTTCATCATGAAGGCAACCTTGACGGACTTGCCCTCAAGTATCGTATCGCAATCCGGCGGCAGCGGTTTTGCCCGCCCGCGCGGTTCCGACGTCAGGAGATGCCGCGTATAGGGATGCTGCGGTTGCGCAAAGAGCGCCTCGGTCGTGTTGTGCTCCCGCATTTCGCCATGCTGCATCACATAGACGTAGTCGGAAAACTGGCGCACCACCGTCAGATCGTGAGTGATCAGGATGACAGCCATGCCGAGCTGTTTCTGCAGATCGCGGATGAGGTTCAGGATCTGCGCCTGCACGGTCACGTCGAGCGCCGTCGTCGGCTCGTCGGCGATCAGTACGTCCGGATCGTTGGCAAGCGCCATGGCGATCATGACGCGCTGGCGCTGACCACCCGAGAGCTGATGCGGATATTGCTTCAGACGTGCTTCCGGGTCGGGGATCTGCACCTGCTTCAGCAGATCGAGTGCCCTTTTCTCGGCGTCGCGTCGGCTGACCTTGCGATGAACCCGGATCGCTTCGACGATCTGACTGCCGATGGTGTAGATCGGATTGAGCGAACTCATCGGCTCCTGGAAAATCATCGAGATGCGGTCGCCGCGCAGCAGCCGGCGGGCGCTCTCCGAGAATTTCAGGACATTCTTGCCGTCATAATGGATGGCGGATTTGTCGGAAACGACGGCGCGTTTGGTCAAAAGCCCCATCACCGTGCGGGCCGTGACCGATTTTCCGGAGCCGGATTCTCCGACGATGGCGATGGTCTCGCCGCGATAGAGCTGGAAGGAAATATCCTTGACTGCATCGACCACGCCGTCCTCGACCTTGAACTTGACGGCGATATTGCGGGCATCGATGACGGGTGCGACGGCCCTTTCGCCGGCGTCGAAGCGCGTGTCCGGAGCGAAGGGATTGACGAGTGCGAGAGCCATATCCGTTCTCCTCTCAATAGGGATCGATCGCGTCGCGCAGTCCGTCGCCAAGCGCATTGAAGGCGAAGACGGTGGCGAGAACAAAGGCGACGGGCGAGAGAATCCAGGGATAGGAACCGATGACCGAATAGGTCGACGTATCCTGCAGCATCAGACCCCATGAGATCAGCGGCGGCTTGACGGCAAAGCCCAGGAAACCCAGGAAGGATTCGAGCAGAACCACGCTCGGGATCGCAAGCGTCACGGCGACGATGACGTGGCTCATGACGTTCGGGAAGATGTGCTGCAGGATGATGCGCCGGTCGGTCGCTCCGATCGCCATTGCTGCGCGCACATAATCGATCCTCGCCAATGCCAGCGTCTTGCCGCGTACCTCGCGTGACATCTGCGCCCAGCCGAGTGCGGACATGACGATGATGACGAAGGAAAGAAAGACATTGGTCGGCGCCGTCACGGGGATCAGCGAGGTCAACGCCAGATAGAGCGGCACTTGCGGGAAGGCGAGAACGATCTCGACAAAACGCTGGATCCAGGCGTCGACCGCACCACCGAAATAACCGGAGATCATGCCGATCGTGGTGCCGACGATGGTGACGATGGCAACCACGGTCAAGGCGATCATCAGCGAGATGCGTGAACCATAGATGGCACGCGACAGAACATCCCGGCCGAACTTGTCGGTGCCGAGAAAGTGCACCGGACCGCCGTCGGTCGCGCCGAAGAGATGCCGATTGCCGGGGATCAGGCCGAACATATGGTAGGGATTGCCATTGACGAAGAAACCGAGAAGGCGGGGATGATCGTAGTCCGGACCGACGATCGGCTGGAACGTGACCGGATCGAGATCGGTCGTTTCGGCGAGTGCGTAAACCCGGGGCTGCAGGACGATATTGCCGTCCTTGTCATGAAAGCTGATGACCTGCGGCGGCGCAAAGCCGGTATCGGTCGCCTTGGGATCGAGCGGCGCGACGAATTCGGCAAAGACCGCCATCAGCAGGAGCAGGACGACGAGAACAAGGCCGCACATGCCCGTCCAGGACCGCTTCAGGCGGCGCCAGACCAGTGCGATATAGCTTTCGCCGCCGCTCTTGTGCTTGATCTTTTCTTCCGGCGCTGGCGGGGAGTTGCTGAAGGCGAGCATTAGTGGATCCCTCCCTGTTGACGCACGCGCGGATCGAGTAGCGCAAGCAACATGTCGGCAATGATATTGCCGATGATGAGGGTTGCCGAAAGCACCATCATGAAGGTTGCCGTGACATAGACGTCGCCGACTGCCATGGAGCCGACGATGGCCGGTCCGACCGTCGGCAGTGTGAAGATGATCGCAGTCTCGATTTCACCCGTCAGCATATAGGGGAGTACTACGCCCTGATACATGATCAGCGGATGCAACGCGTTCGGCACGGCATGGCGCATGACCACGGCACCGCCGGAAAGACCCTTCGCACGCGCGGTCTCTACATATTGAGCGTTCAGCGTGTCGAGAAGATTGCCGCGCATGACGCGCATATTGTAGGCGAGACCGCCGAACGTGGCGATCGCGACGACCGGCCAGACATGCTTGACCAGATCGGCGAACTTGGCCCACGACCAGGGCGCGCCGCCATATTGCGGCGAGAAGAAGCTGCCGATCTCGGAGACGTTTAGCTGGAAGACGAGGATATAGACGATGACCAGCGCCATCAGGAAGCGCGGCACCGTCATGCCGAGAAAGGAGATACCCGAGAGGAGGCTGTCGATCCAGCTATATTGCCGTGTCGCCGCCCATATGCCGAAACCGATGCCGAGAACGGATGCGAAGATATGGCAGACCAGCGCAAGAGCCAAGGTGCGCGGCAGGCGCTCTCCGACGACATCGGCGACAGGCTTGTTGTAGAACATGCTGTAGCCGAAATCGCCCCTGGTGACGATACCGCCGATCCAGTTGACGTATTGAACGACCAGCGGCTTGTCGAGCCCATGTTCGCGGCGGTAAATTTGCGCTTGTTCGTCGGCTTGTGCGAAGGATGCACCACCCTGGTTCATCAATTGCGAGCGTATGTAATCAGCATAATCGCCGGGTGGCGCCTGAATGATCGCAAAGGTCACCACGCTCAGGATGAAGAGCACCGGTATGGCGGAGGCTATTCGCACGAGCAGGAATCGCAACATCGGACGGTTCGCTTCTCTTGATGCTGTAGACGGTCTCGCCCCATCGGGATGATTACGCCAGCGGTTCAATTTTATCCCGGCGATAGCTGATCGCTGGATGTTTCAAGTCCCATGGCAACCGGCATCATACCGGCTGCCATGGGATGTTTCATGCGATCTTACTTGATCGGACCGGCGCTGCCAGGAGCACCCGGAAGTTCTTCGGGGAAGAGTTCGTACTTGCCCTGTTTGTCAGCCGCGACCCAAAGACGCTCGCGGATGATCGAATCCTCTGCCCAATTGAACAGGAAGATCGGCGTGCCCGGAGGAACGTTGGAGAAGCGCTTGTTGATGATCAGTGCACCCGGATATTCGGTCAGACCGATATTGTAGAGGTGTCCCGTCGAGATCTTCTGGAACTGCTTCATCAAAGCCACGCGTTCGTCGTTATCCTTCGATGTCGTGAATTTGCTGACGACAGTTACCATGTCCTTTTCGAAGGGCATGAGATCGACCGTGCCATCCGCACCTGCACGATGGTTCCAGCTCGTGCGAGGACCGACAGGTGCAAGCTGCTCGGTATTCTGGACAACCGAGGCGAGCTCCGTACTGTTACGCCGAACCATCCAATCGAAACGGCCGCCATAGTTGGCATCGTCACGCTTGGGTCCGTCGAGGGCGTTGATGATGACGCGCAGCCCGAGCTTCTCCATCTGGCCAACGACGCCTTCGGCCAGGCTCTTGTCGGTGGTGTAATCGTTGCTGACCAAAAGCGTGATCTCGACGTCCTTGCCGCCGTTGACGCCTGCCGGGAAATTGACGATGCCGTCGCCGTCGGTATCCTTCAGACCAGCCTTCGCAAGCTCGGCCTTGGCGGCGGCGAGATCGAACGGATAATAGACGGTCGAATTGCGATCATAGAAACTGCTGCCGGAAGACAGGCCACCCGGATAGATCGCCGTGAACGGACCCTTGACGAGAGATTCGCCGAGAGCCTTGCGGTCCAGCGCCATCGTGACAGCCTTGCGGAAGTCCTCGTTGCGGTTCAGATCGCGAACGGCCTGCGCACGCGGATCGGGATTGCCCCAACCATTGGCGGAGAAATTCATCTGCAGGTTATAGCCGATGAGGCGAGGGCCAAAGGCAAGACGAGCAGGGGCATCGGGCTGTGCGGCGCGTTTCAGCGACGCGACGAAATTTTCCGGTTGCTCCAGGTTCGAAAAGTCGCCGGAGCCGGCAACAGCTTGCACGTCACGGTCCGCCCAGGTCGAGAGCTTGTAATGCAGCTCATTGAGATAGGGCAGCTGATTGCCCTTTTCATCGACCTTCCAATAATACGGATTACGGCGTAGGACGATGATGTCGTCTGGCCTGTATTCGACCGGTACCCAGGCACCCATGACAGGAATGTTCATATATTCCGGCGGGAAGGCGTTCTTGAACTGGTCGTAGGTGTTCTTGGAATATTTCGGGTGCTGCGGCTTCAGGATATGCGATGGTCCCGGGCAGAAATTCGGATAGGCCATCGTGTAGAGATATTGCTTCGGGAAGGCATCCTTGAAGGTCCATTCGACGGTGTAATCGTCGATCTTCTTCAGGGTCGTTCCCTCGCCGAAGGCTTCCGGCGAAGCGCCGCCACCGAGCGGCGAGACGTTCGGGTCGATGACCTCGTCATCCCAGTAGAACATGATGTCGTCGGCGTTGAATGGGACGCCGTCGGACCATTTCGCACCCTCGATCAGGTGCATTGTGAGCTTGTGACCGTCTGGCGACCATTCCCAGCCCTTGGCAAGGTTCGGCAGCGGTTCGGTATCCTTCGCCTCCACCTGGAAGAGGGGAGCCGTGCGCGTCAGGCACTCCGAAAGGGCGATGTCGATGCCGCCCCAGCCCTGGGTCTGCCCGGCACCGTAGTTCCAGCCTTCCGGCCGGCCGCCGATAACATGGCGCATGGTGTCGCCGTAGACGCCGATACCATCGGGCATGTTGCCGGTCTTGAAGACCAGCGGCTCCTTCGGCAGGCGATCCTTGACGGGCGGCAGCTTGCCGGTCTTGACAAACTTGTCCGTGACCCAGGCGGGCTCGTGATATTCCGGCAGCGCCTTGAACTCCAGGATGGAGTTGCGCTCGACATATTTGATCTTGCCTTCAGCCGGAAAAACCGGCGGAACAGGCGGCACTGTCGGTTCGGCTGCATAGGCGCTGATGGCGATCGCGGATGTGGCAATCGTCAATGCGGCCAGAAGGCCGATCGGTCGAAAATGTCTCATCTTCTTCTCTCTCCCAATATCGCGAGCTTTCCGTTCGAGGCGTCGCGTTCCTCCCGTAAAACGGAAGACGGCCGGCTGCGGCGGGGTATCCCCTTCTGATCCCGCCACAGCCCTTGTCTTCCGATCTAAGATGTTCGTCAGCCGGCCTGCTTCAGTGCGGCCTTCTCTGCCCGCAATTCTTCGATCGAGCGTACGTTGCGGCTTGCCGCACCTTTCCAATCGCGCGTCTTGACCTTGCCCTGCGACAGGCGCTCCTTCGCCCCATCGACCGCGTGGGCATATTGCGGCAGCCAACGCGCCTCGGCGACGACCATTTCATCGACCATCTGCCAGACCTCCTCCGGCGTGGCGACGGCGCCGACCAGCGGGTCGTGCAGGACGGCAAGTTTCAAGAGGTCGATATCGCCGCTGATGGCGGCATGGACCGACATGCGCTGAACGTTGATCGAGGATATGCAGGTGGCGGCACATGCTTCGGGAAGCGTGATGCCTGCCACCATGTTGATGCCGAAGCGATCGACGAAACCAGGCGATTCGATAATGGCATCGGCAGGTAGATTGGTGATGACGCCATCGTTCTTGACGTTGAAATGGCCGCGATAGACGCGATTGGTTTCCAGCGCTTCGAGAATATGGCTCGCATGTTCGTTGGAGCGGCGGGCCGGGTCGATCGGCTGCGACGCGCTGTCGAGGATCTGCTGGAATTCCGTCTCAAACCAGTTGCGTGTTTCGGTCGAATGGCGCAGATAGCCGCCCGTCTCGCCATGGATCCAATCCGACATGTCGATCCATTTGCTGATCTCATCCGGGCGCTTGCGATACCAGGGCAGGTATTCCGACAGGTGGCCGTTGCTCTCGGTCGAATAGACGCCAAAACGCTTGAGAACGTCGATACGCAGCTTTTCCTGCTGTGAATAGACCGGATGCGCCTCGAAGGCGGCGATCAGCTCATCCTTGCCGATCTTGCGGCCTTTGAAGCGAAGATCGACGAACCAGGTCTGGTGGTTGATGCCCGAGCAGATATAGTCGAGTTCGCGCTTGTCTTTCGCACCGAGCACTTCGGCAATCTGTTCGGCGCCGTGCTGCACGCCGTGGCAAAGGCCGATCGTGTCGACCTTGCCGTACTCGATCGCAGCCCAGGTGTTCATCGCCATCGGGTTGGCATAGTTCAGGAACTTGGCGCCGCTCTCGGCGACTTCACGGATGTCCTTGCAGAAATCGAGAATGACCGGAATGTTGCGCTGGCCGTAGAGAATGCCGCCGGCGCAGATGGTATCGCCCACGCACTGGTCGATGCCGTATTTCAGCGGAATGCGGATATCCTCGGCGTAAGCCTCCAGCCCGCCGACACGGACGCAGCTGATGATATAGCGCGCACCTTCCAGCGCTCTGCGGCGGTCCGTGGTGGCGGTCACGCGCGTCGGCAGCTTGTTTGCCTCGACGATCCGGTCGAGGATCGCCTTGATCATCGTCAGATTGTGCTCACTCACGTCCGTCAGCGCGAATTCGACGCCGCGGAATTCCGGAACGCACAGAATGTCGGTGAACAGCTTTTTCGTGAAGCCGACGCTGCCAGCGCCGATGATAGCGATTTTGAAACTCATGATCCTCACCTTCAAGTCGATCGAGCAGGCAGCGGCAGGGGAGATGGCAAGATTTTCGGCCCATGGCCGCATCGATTGCGAAAGGGGCCGAAATTGCGATTTTTCCTCCGATCGCCGTTCCTGGCCGGCGAGCATGCGCTGTTTTCTGGCGGGATTATGCCTATAATCATCGAGGCGAACAGAGAACTATTATGCTTTTGAGGGTAATTTTGTGCTGCGAGAATTGATCGATAACGGACAGGTCATGCGGACGGTTTCCCTGCCGCGTGGACGCCACCGATTGCACGCCATGCCGACCAGTGCGGGATATGAAGTCCGGCAGGACGAACCCTATGATTGGGATGGACGGCGCCGCGGCTTGACGCCCTTCACCGTGCTGCAGCACACGATCAGCGGCACCGGTCGCCTGCGCTATGAAAGCCGCAGCTATCGTGTCAATGCCGGCGATACGCTGCTCGTTCTCGTGCCGCACAATCACCGCTATTGGCTGGAGAAGGGGGAGCGCTGGGAATATTTCTGGATTTCCATGAACGGCGAGGAAGCGCTGCGCATCCATCGCCTGATTCTGGCCGCGGCCGGTCCGGTGTTGAAGCTGCAGCAGGCGACGATCGATCATCTTGCCGATTGCAGCCTTCGGCTCGTCAAGGGCGCCACGACGCCGGCTTCGGCGTCGGCAATCGCCTATGAGGCGGCCATGGCGCTCTATGACGATGTTTTCGGCTCGCATGCCTTTGCCGCCGACCGCTCGGTCATGCAGGTCGTCATCGACCACATCAACGCCAATCTCGACAAGCCGCTGTCTGTCGAAGAGCTTGCGAAGGTGAGCGGTCTCAGCCGCGCGCATTTCTCGCGCGTCTTTGCCGAGAGCGAAGGCGTGCCGCCGGCGGAATTCGTGCTACAGCAGCGCATGCAGCGCGCGGCGAAGCTGTTGACGAAGGCTGCCTTCATCCCGGTCAAGGAAGTGGCGATCATGTCGGGCTTCGACGATGCCAACTATTTCTCTAAGGTGTTTCGCCGCATCTACGGCATCAATCCGACGGAATTCCGCACGACAGGCATGTATGCCGCGGTGCGCAGCCCGGTCGAGGAGGCGAAGAACGGACGCAGCCGTTAGGTCATACAAGGCTGCTCTGATTGCTGCGGTTCGCTCGTCCGGAAAATGAAATCTGTCAACCGGTCGCATTGCGCAACGGCGGCGAGCCTGTATAGATACCGCCCCGCGGCGTCCATGCCCGCCTCGCCGCGCGTGATTTTCCAAGCAACATCTGTTCGTCACCCGATGCGACGGGCTTAATCGATAGGATTGAATATGCGTTCTGTTGTCGCCTTCAACGAATCCTGGACGTTTCGCGAAGGATTTTCGCCCGAGGATGCCGGTCGCCTGCAGCAGGGGCAGAGTGTCACGCTACCGCATACGGCCGTCGAACTGCCCTTCAACTATTTCGACGAGAAATCCTATCAGCGCGCCTTCACCTATCAGAAGATAGTCAGATGGGAGGAGATGTTTGCCGGGCGCGAGGTATCGCTGATCTTCGATGCGGCGATGGCCGATGCCGACGTCTATCTGAACGGCGAGGAGATTGTTGCCCACAAGGACGGCTATACGCCCTTCGAGGCCCGCTTGACCGGCCGTTTGCGTCAGGGCGAGAACCTCATCACAGTCAAGATCGACGGTAGCGAGAACCCCAAGATCCCGCCTTTCGGCGGCCGGATCGACTATCTGACCTATGCGGGGATCTATCGCGATGTCCGGCTGAAGGTTGCCGCACCCGTCTCGGTCGCCAACATCAAGGTCGAGACGGCGGATGTCCTTTCCGACCGTAAATCCGTGACGGTGCGCTGCGACATCTCCAATCCGCAAAATCTTGCTTTCAAGGGCATCGTGAAAATTACCCTGCGGTCCGCCGATGGCGTGGCCATCGCATCGGGCGAGGCCGAGACCTCCGGTGAAAGCGTGAAGCTCGACTTCGCCGGCCTTTCAGGCATTTCGCTTTGGGAGCTCGACAATCCCGTCCTCTATTCGGCAGAGGTGGAGCTTACGAGCGACCGCGGAACGGACTGTCTTGCCGCGGCTTTCGGCTTCCGTACGGCAAGCTTCACGGCCGAAGGCTTCCTTTTGAATGGCAAGGCGCTGAAGCTGCGCGGGCTCAACCGCCATCAGGCCTTTCCCTATGTCGGCTACGCCATGGGGCGCTCGGCCCAGGAGCGCGATGCCGAAATCATGAAGCGGACGCTGAAATGCAACATCGTGCGCACCTCGCATTATCCGCAGTCGAAATGGTTCCTCGACCATTGCGACCGCATCGGCCTGCTGGTCTTCGAGGAAATTCCCGGCTGGCAGCATATCGGCGATAAGGAATGGCAGCAGGAATCGATCCGCAACGTGCGCCGCATGATCGAGCGCGACTGGAACCATCCCTCGATCGTCATCTGGGGCGTGCGCATCAACGAATCCCAGGATTCTCATGATTTCTACGTCGAGACGAACCGGCTTGCACGCGAACTCGATCCGACGCGCCAGACCGGCGGCGTCCGTTACATCACCGAGAGCGAAATGCTCGAGGATGTCTATACGATGAATGATTTCATCCTCGGCAACGAAGAGCTGCCCGGCGCCAACCGGCCGCGCACGCCGCTGAGACCGCAGCAGGAAAATACCGGCCTTTCCAAGAATGTCCCCTATCTGATCACCGAATTCGGCGGTCATATGTATCCGACGAAAATCTATGATCAGGAGCAGCGCCAGGCCGAGCATGTACGCCGGCATCTGGAAGTTCTGAACGCCGCCTATGGCGATCCGTCGATATCAGGCGCCATCGGCTGGTGCATGTTCGACTACAACACCCATAGCGATTTCGGCTCGGGCGACCGCATCTGCTATCACGGCGTCATGGACATGTTCCGCGAACCGAAATTCGCGGCCTACGTCTATGCCAGCCAGTGCGAGCCCGCCGAAGAGGTCGTCATGAAGCCGGTGACGATCTGGGCACGCGGCGAGCGCAATATCGGCGGTGCACTGCCGCTGATGGTGCTCACCAATTGCGACGAGGTCGAGCTGCGTTACGGTTCGCTGACCAAGCGTCTCGGTCCTGACCGGGAGACCTTTCCGCACCTGCCCCATCCGCCGGTCGTCTTCGATCATCGTTCCTTCACGCCGGACGAGCTCGGCGTCTGGGGCATGGAGTGGGAGGACGTGCGTTTCACCGGCTACATCGGCGGCAAGCCGGTGGTCGAGCAGCATATGGTCGCCAATCCGCTGCCGACCTCGCTTCAGATCGAAGCCGATGCAGACACCTTGCGCGCAGACGAGCGCGACACGGTGCGTGTCATCGTGCGTGCGCTCGACCAGGCAGGCTCGCGTCTCTCTTTTCTCAATGAAGCCATCACGATCAAGGTCGATGGTCCGGCCAAGATCATCGGGCCGCAAACCGTCCCATTCCAGGGCGGAACGGCTGGATTCTGGCTGCAGGCAACGGGAGAGGCGGGCGCCATCAAGCTCGAAGTCTCGTCCCCGCGCTTTGCCGGCCAAAACGTGAGCTTTACGGCAAAATAACCGGCCTGCCGGCTCTCCCCTCAGGCGGCGGAGCCGGCAACTTCGCCCGCACCTTGCGGGATCGACTGCAGTAGCGTCTGCCGCGCCGAGGCGAGGTGCTGGCGGCAGGCAGCGTTGATCCTCCGCTGGTCGCGGGATTGCAGCGCTTCTATATAGTCGAGATGCTCGTTTACGGCGCGTGCATTGCGTTCACGGGCGAGCGCCTTGTTCCATTGATAGTGATAGTGAAAGACGATGGCGATGACGTCGTAGAAATCGGCGATGAAGCGATTGTTCGAGGCGCGATGGATGAGCAGGTGAAACTTCTCGTCGAGACGCGAGAAATCGCGGTAATGGGCGTCGAAGTCCCTGAGCAGCGCATGATGCTCCCGTTCGATTGTTTTCAAGTCCTCCCAGGCACGATGATTGGCGGGCAGGCGGCCGAACTCGGCCGCGGAATGCAGCTCGAACATTTCGCGCACATCGGCGAGCTCCAATGCGAATTCACTGGTGAAGCCCTTGAGGATCCAATGGCTGTTCGGCCGCTTTTCTATGAGGCCGAAACGGCTGAAACGAATGAGAAATTCACGCACGACAGACGTGCCGGTGCCGATTTCCCGCGCCAACTCAAGCTCGTTGATCTGCATGCCCGGCTGCGCCTCGTCCGACATGATGCGCATCATGAAGCTGCGTTCGACGATGTCGTGCAATGAATCGGTTTCTTCCTTCGGAAATAGATCGTCCTCCGTCGGCAGGCGCAGCACCGTCTTCTGCCGCTTGTTCCAGAGAATGATCCCGGCGTCACTTAGTCGCATGAGGATTGCTCGCGCCGTGCTGCGGCTCACGCCGAGTTCGGCTGCTATTTCAGGCTCGCTAGGCAGCTCGGTATCGGGCTTCAGGCGCGCCGCGTAGCGATTGTACGCCTCCTTGAAGAGCGTTTTTTGCCTTGCCATTTCCCCCTCGCATATCGCCGCCGCTCTTTATCGGCGGCGCTGTCTGAACCATGTATCAATGGCGGTCAATTGCAGGAGTTCTGCCGAAATCGCTGCTTCCGCCACCTTCCGGGACGACCGCATGATTTCCTCGTTGACACCCAAATGTTTATTGTAGATAAAAAACAAAATCAATCGGCGACGGATGTTGGAATATCATGTAACATCAATGGCAGGGAGGCGATGGAAATGACAACGCTTGAAACCTGCGGGAGAAGTGCAATTGTCGATCGAAGGCGCGGTTCCTTTGCCCACGCCAACGGTAGACACTGCGCAGCATGACGATGGCGACCCCGTCGAGCCGTATACGTCGGAACTTGAAATGACAGTCATCACAAGGGAGAGGTGATGAAGACAGGAACAATCGGCAGGACGGGGCTTGAGGTCACCGAGATCAGCTTCGGCGCTGCGGCGCTCGGCGGTCTTTACCGCACCTGCCCGCGCGACCAGGCGATGGCGACCCTGCAAGCGGCCTGGGATGGCGGTATCCGCTATTTCGATGTCGCGCCCTGGTATGGCTTAGGCCTCGGCGAGCGCCGCGTCGGCGATTTCCTGCGCGATCAGCCGGATGACAGCTATGTGCTCTCGACCAAGGTCGGCCGTCTCATGCGTCCGGTGCCGACCGACAAGGTGCCGAATTACGGCTATGTCGATCCTCTGCCCTTCGACGCCGATTATGATTATTCCTATGACGGCATCATGCGCTCGGTGGAGTTCAGCTATGCCCGTCTCGGGCTCAATCGCATCGACATTCTCTACGTCCACGATATTGGCGGCTATACGCACGGCAAAGCGCTGAACGAGCGCTATCTCGGCCAGCTTCTGGGCTCGGGGTTGAAGGCGCTGGAGCAGCTGAAATCATCAGGCGTCATCAAGGCCTATGGTCTCGGCGTCAACGAAGTGCCCGTCTGCCTGGACGTGATGCATGCGGCCGATATCGACTGCATTCTGCTTGCGGGCCGCTATACTCTACTGGACCGTTCGGCCGTTGCCGAGCTGCTGCCGCTTTGCGAAAAGAAGGGAACGTCGCTGGTCGTTGGCGGCGTCTTCAATTCCGGCATTCTGGCAACGGGGCCTGTGCCCGGCGCGCATTTCGACTATCTGCCGGCAACGCCGGATATTCTCGCCAAGGTGGGGGCAATGGAAGAAATCGCCCGCAAGCATGGCATACCGCTCGCCCAGGCGGCCCTTCAGTTCCCGTTGCGCAGTTCCTGCGTGGCCTCGGTGCTGATCGGCACGGCGAAGCCGGAAAGTCTTAACCGCAACATGCAGCTCGTGGAGCCAAGGCTTCCCGACAGCCTCTATGCGGAGTTCGAGGAATTGACTGTGGTTGCACCTCCTTTGGGGGACGAGGCGGTCAGGGTCTAGCAGATACGGAGCTATCGAGCCGCCGGGAGAGGCGGATTCGAAGAGGAGGAAAGCCTGTTTTGGCGTCGGTGGCCTTTCCGCCGCGCGATGCGTGACGCTTCAAGGCGTCACGATACCGAGCCGTAAGCGTTCAGCGGCCGGTGTGCAGGAAAACAGAGCGCGTTGAGAGGAGAAGCAAATGAAAATTGCCAAGTCACTTCTGTCCCGCCGCACCTTTGCCGGCCTTGCCGGCGCTGCAGTCATCGCAATGGCGATGCCGGTGCAGTCCTTCGCGGCCGACGTGACCATCCCGATTATCGTCAAGGATACGACATCTTTCTACTGGCAGATCGTTCTTGCCGGCGCACGCCAGGCAGGCAAGGATCTCGGCGTGAAGGTGCCGGAGCTTGGTGCACAATCGGAATCCGACATCAATGGCCAGATCAGCATTCTCGAAAACGCCGTTGCCGGCAAGCCGGCCGCGGTCGTGATCGCGCCGACCGAACGCAAAGCACTCGGCAAGCCCGTGGATGAAGCCGCCAAGTCCGTGCCCGTGGTCGGCATCGACTCGGCCGCCGATTCCAAGGCCTTCGTCTCGTTCCTGACCACCGACAACGTCCAGGGCGGCCGTATCGCCGCTGATGGCCTTGCTGCGGCGATCAAGGGCATGACCGGCAAGGAAGAAGGTGAAGTCGCCATCATCACCAGCCTGCCGGGCGTCGGTTCTCTCGACCAGCGCCGTCAGGGCTTCCTGGAAGAGATCAAGAGCAAATATCCGGGCCTCAAGGTCGTCGCCGACAAATATGCCGACGGCCAGGCAACCACCGGCCTCAACATCATGACCGACCTGATCACGGCCAATCCGAAGCTCGTCGGCGTCTTCGCCTCCAACCTGATCATGGCCCAGGGCGTTGGCCAGGCGATTGCCGAAAACAAGCTCGGCGACAAGATCAAGGTCATCGGCTTCGACAATGACGACAAGACAGTCGGCTTCCTGAAGTCGGGTGTTCTTGCCGGCCTCGTCGTTCAGGATCCTTATCGCATGGGTTATGACGGCATCAAGACGGCGCTCGCCGCCTCCAAGAAGGAGAAGGTCGCGGCGAATGTCGATACCGGCGCCAACCTCGTCACCAAGGCGAATATGAGCGATCCAAAGATCGATGCCTTGATCAATCCGAAGGTCAAGTAAGGCTTGAGGCCGCGCCCGAGGGATCGGGCGCGGCCTTTCGTCCGGCTGCCTGCCCGAAGTGGTCATGCGGCAATGCGACAGCGAGGAGACCTCATGACGAGCCTTGAAGAAATCAGCCATCGGCACGATGACACCGTCAAGACGGAAGCAAGCCGTATCGCGGCCGGCTCGCCCATCCTTGAACTTAAGGGACTGCAGAAGCGCTATGGCTTTGTCGAGGCGCTGAAACCTGCGACCATCACGTTTCTGGCGGGTGAAATCCATGCGATCGTGGGCGAAAACGGTGCCGGCAAATCGACGCTTATCAAGCTTTTGACCGGTGTCATCACGAGGACATCAGGCGAAATTTTATGGTGCGGTCATCCCGTGGCGCTAGCAACGCCCAATGAGGCGATTGCCCGTGGTATCAATGCCGTGCACCAGGAAGTGGTGCTTTGTCCGCATCTGACGGTCGCGGCCAATCTTTTCCTCGGTGATGAAGTCAATCGTTTCGGGCTTATGCGCAAGAAGCAGATGGTCGCCATGGCGCAGACCGTGCTTGACGATCTCGGTTTCGGATTGCCGGCCGGAGAACTCCTGAGCTCGCTCACCATCGGCCAGCAGCAGCTCGTCGCAACCGCGAGAGCGGCAATGCGCGGCACGCAATTCCTGATCTTCGATGAGCCGACCGCCTATCTGACGCGCAAGGAATCGGCACAATTGTTCAAGCTGATCCGCCGCCTGCAGAGCGAAGGGGTGACGATCGTCTATATCAGTCATCGCATGGAGGAGGTCTTCGAGCTGGCGGATCGCGTTTCCGTGCTGCGCGACGGCACGCATGTCGGCACGCGCACGATCGGGGAAACCAATGAGGACGAGCTGATCAAGCTGATGATCAATCGCTCCATCGAGCAGATCTACCATAAGGAGGAGATCCCGATCGGCGCGACCATTCTGGAAACGCGGGGTCTTTCCGGCCCGGGCTTCGAGAATGTCTCGCTGACCGTCCGCGCCGGCGAAATCGTCGGCCTCTATGGATTGATTGGGGCCGGGCGCAGCGAATTCGCGCTCGGTCTTTATGGTCGCCAGCCGATCTCGGCGGGGGAAATCCATTGGCAGGGACGCAAGGTCGATATCCGCAACGAACGCGATGCGATGGAGCTCGGCATTGCGCTTGCGCCCGAAAGCCGCCGCGACCAAGGGCTCTGCCTCAACCTGCCGATCGGGCTCAATATCAATCTGCCCGTGTTCAAGCGGTTGAGCCGGGGTCCGATCATCAACAACAAGAGCGAGGCTGCGAACGCCGACAAGCAGATCCGCGATCTCAGCATCAAGACGCCGAGCAGGCGGGTTCTGGTTTCCGCCATGTCCGGCGGCAACCAGCAGAAGGTGGTGATCGGCAAATGGCTGAGCCACGGCGCCAAGCTCTTCATCTTCGATGAGCCGACCGTCGGTGTCGATGTCGGGACGAAGGCGGAGATCTATCGGTTGTTCGCCAAGCTGCTTCGCGCCGGCGCCGGCATCATCGTCATTTCCTCCTATCTGCCCGAGGTCTACGAGCTTGCCGATCGCCTGCATGTTTTCCGCCACGGCCAACTGGTCGCCAGCCATGATTTTCACGCCGCCACGCATGAGGAAGTCCTCAGCGAGGCGATTGGTGTCTGAACAATAAAAAGTCGAAAGAGGGAGAACAAGAATGGCCGCGAACACGACAGAAGGCCCCACCGTTGCGCCGCGGCGCAAGATGAACATCCTTTTCAGTTTGACGCTGATCCTGCTGTTGCTGGTGCTGTGGGTCCTGCTCGGCTTCTGGACCGACAAGTTCTGGACGCCGCTCAATATAACCAATCTCATGCGTCAGGGATCGATGACGGCCATTCTCGCGCTTGGCCAGACCTTCGTCATCATTACGGCGGGGATCGATCTTTCCGTCGGCGCGATCGTCGGCTTCTGCACCGTCATCATTGCATGGCTGCTCCAGGCCGGCTTTCCTGTCTGGGCCGCCATCCTCATTACTCTCTTATTCGGGGTTCTGATCGGGGCGTTTCACGGCTTCGGCATCGTGCGCATGGGCCTGCCGCCCTTCATCATCACGCTGGCGACGCTGACCTCGCTTCGCGGCATCGGCCTCCTGATCACCAACGGTTCGACGATCAATATCGTCAATGACGATTTCACCAATTTCGCCGTGTCGGATTTTCTTGGAATTCCGAGCCTGTTCTGGATGGTGATCCTGGTGGCGATCCCGGCCGTCATCTTCCTGCATCTGAGCCGCTGGGGCCGCTATCTCTTCGCCGTCGGCTCAAACCGCGAGGCTGCACGCCTGTCCGGCGTCAACGTCAACTGGATGATCTATCTCGCCTATATTCTATCGGGAACATGTGCTGCCTTCGTCGGCGTTCTCCTTGCATCGCGCATCGCCATCGGCAATGCCACGCAGGCCGATGGCTGGGAGCTGCAGGCAATCGCCTCGTCGGTCATCGGCGGAACCAGCCTGTTCGGTGCGGTTGGCACCGTCTATGGCCCGCTGATCGGCGCATTCATCCTTGCGACCATCAACAATGGCGCCAATCTCTTGAACCTCAATTCCTTCTGGCAACGCATCATCACCGGCGTCCTGATCATCGTGATCGTCTATTTCGATCAGCTGCGTCGGCGGCGAGCCTGAAGCATATCGCGCAAAAAATGTGCCGCGGTTTTGCGACTGCGGCATGGGTAAAATCGAAGCCCCCAGAGCGGTTCAGTTTTTCAGGGAATCTCTGAACCGCTCTATCTCTTTTTTTACGCAATTCCAGACGGAAAACCGCGCTTTTCCTGGAACTGCTCCATCCCGAAGCCGGGTTCCATTCTTATGCTGGCGATGGGCGAGTCTTTCGCCAGCTGAAATTGCGCAACAGATTGCGCAACGGTTTTTCGACCAGCTCATAGGCGACTATTCCGAGCAGGGTTCCCGCTATTGCGCCGATAAACGCCACCACATCGGAAGGAATCGGCGTCGATGTCGCGAGCTTCACGACCACCGAGATTGCCAGCGTATGCCATAGGTAGATGGAATAGGAGGCATTGCCGAGATAGGTAAGCGGCACGATCTGCGGAAGCCTGCCGCTACGCTCGACCGAAACCATGCCCAGAACGAGCGCTATCGCGAGCGGGCCGCAGGTTATTTCGTTGAATTCGAGACTGAGAATCTCGATAGCGGTGAAACCGGCAATCGCTGCCGCCATCAGGGCAAGACCAAGCCCAAATCCGGGAATTTGTCCTTTCAGCCAGAGCTGTCCGAGAACGGCGCCTGCCGTGAATTCGAGAATGATCGGTCTGGTATAGGTGACGGCGAGCGGCGACTGCGAATGGATGACGGCGCCGGCTATGACGAAGGCGACGAAGACGCCGATCAGGCTGGCCAGCCGAAAGCGTCGCGGCAGGAACAGGCAGGCCGCGAAGACGACATAGAAAAACATCTCGAAATTCAGCGTCCATCCCTGCACCAGCACCGGCCATATCTCGCCATTGTCCGCGCTTGGCGAGCGGACCGGAATGAACAGCAGTGAACCGAGGACGTGGGTTGCTGTCAGCTTCATGTTCGGAAACAGGCCGACAACTGCGCCGACGATCATGATGGCGGTGACGATCCAATAGGACGGGGCAATGCGTTGCAGGCGGTCCAGCACGAAGCGCAGCGGCGTTACCGGGCGGCGTTCGCTCATGGTCCACATGATGAAGCCGCTGATGACGAAGAAGACGTCGACGCCGGCCGCTCCGATGCGAAAATGGCTGCCGCTGCGCTCGGCTGCGTGAAAAAGCACGACCGCAAGGGCGGCAAAGGCGCGAAGATATTGGATGCCGTAAAGTGTTTTCATCGGCCGGCCCGCGGCTCCCAGTTTACAGGTGACGTAAACTCCATCCGGTCGTCGGGCAGACGTGGCGCTTTCATTGGCGCGCGCATTCGCATGGAAAGCTTGCCCGCCGTGAAATAAAACAGGAAGGAGCCGACATGGTACGGATTGAGAATATCGATCTCCACGAAAGACCGGATCAGCAGCAGGGTTGCGACGCCCAGGAGCACATAGGATTCATCGTTCCTGATGTCGCTGAGGAAGCGGCCGATATGGCCGATGACGGCCGTCAGCAGGATCGAGGCGAGCAGGAAAACGCCGATGAGGCCGGTTTCCACCGTCGTTTCGATATAGGTGTTGTGGAAATGGAAGCCTGCGCGCGAGGTGATGTAAAACTCTTCCCACAGACGCTCCGGCTCGGAGAAGCCCTGGACCCAAAATGCCTGGTAGCCCATTCCGAAGAATGGGTTTTGCTGCGCCACCGCGATGCCTTGCTGCCAAAGATAGGTGCGCCCGGTGAGTGTGGAATCCTTGCCGAATGCGCCGAGAACGAGATCGACGGCACCGAGATAGGTGCCGGCGACGGCAAGGACGACGCCTGAGATGGCGACGGTCGCAAACAGCGTCTTGCGCTGCTTGGGCGACAGGAACAGGATGACGCGCAGGCCGACGCATAATAGTACGACCAATCCCGTCGTCAGCACCGATGTCGCCGATGCAGATGCGAGCAGACAATAGGCCGACAGGAGGCCGGCAAAACCCGCGCCCAGCATCCAGATCCGCCGCTCGCCGAGGACGAACACGGCGGCGAAGGCGAAATAGATGCCGAGCGACGCATAGAAGCCGAGCTGGTTCTTGGAATCGAAGGCGCCGACGAAACTGTAGGTTCCGTCGATCGGGTCGTAGGCATAGTAGCCGAACAATATCGAAAAGATAAGGACGATGCCGGTGCCCGCGATCGCGCCGCGCGTGAGTGTGCGGATGTCGAGCGTCCGCATGGCGACGAGGGCGCAGAATATGTGCGTCATATATTGGATCGCGGCGCGTGCCGAGACGGCGGGAACGACCGACCAGAAGATCGACAGGCAGGTGAAGACGCCGAAGGCAAAGAGCCAGAGCTGCCGATGATAGCTGCCGAGCACATTGCGGTAGTCGATCAGCACCAGCGGAAACCACAGCGCATAGTAGAGCAGGATCGAAGGCTGACCGAAGCGGGAGGAATAGGCAAAGACGAAGAAGGACAGCGCAATCGCCACCATGCCGTAGGTGGCGTTGCTGCCTGGACGGACAAAGATCGATTTGGCTATCCGCATCGACTTTCCTTATCGTATGGCAAGACCGGTGCTGACCTTGATCAGGTCACCGGGCAATACCTGCGTATTCTCCTGAGCCTGGATTTCCTTCGATTGGCCGTTGTCGTCACGAATGATCGTGTAGGAGATGCTCACACCCTGTCCGCTGGGATCGAGGTGGCTGGCGTCAGCCGATTGAGCTACGGCTTCCTGCATGAGGGATTGGCTGGTCGACAGTTTGAGCTGCAGCGTTTCCAGCTGCGTGTCGGTATCCTGCATGTCCTGGGCCAACGAACTCTGCCAGTCATTGTGCAAGGTAATCTCGTCCTGATTGGCCTTGTTGATGTCCTGCTTGGCTTTCAGCGACGCGGTTTCCGTATCCAGCAGGGTCGCTTCCAGATCGGAAGCGCGCTGCTCGGCGGAGATCCGGCGAGAGGCAAGCTCCAGCCCCCGCTCCGCCAGGCTTTCGACCTTGTCGCGGTCGGCTTTGGCCAAATCAAGCTGACGGCTCTGCGTTTCGTTCTTCTTCGAAAGAGCCTCGACTTCGTTCTGCAGAAGCGTTTTCAAATCTTCCAGGGATTGCAGTTGCGTCTTCAGGCGCTGGCTGCGCGTATCCATCAGGGCCTTCTCGCTCGCCAGCAGATCCGCCGTATGAGGCAGCTGCTTGAGCTCCGCCGGAACCGCGATCTCGTCCTTGCCGGCCAATTCGGCCAGCAGACGTGCCTTGCGCATCAACAGGCGGCCGCGCTCCGCCATGTAGACGACGGCATCGCCCTTGGCGTTGATGAAATCGCGTGCAAAGCGTTGTCCGGCGTCGGCGCGCCGCATGCCGCCGCCGAGGCTTATGGCCTTGATCACGGTCAGGTTGGGCACGAACGGATATTCACCGGGGTTCTGGACTTCTCCGGAAAGGTAGATCGGCCGAAACTGCGACATTTCGACGGATGCCGAAGGCCGATCGCGCAGGCCGAACTGCTTTTGGAGTCCGAGGCCGATCGCCTCGGCGATCTGATCCGTGGTCTTGCCGATGGCAGGCATGTCGCCGATGAAGGGAACGGAAATCGAGCCGGACGGTCCGACCGTATAGTCGCCCGAAACCACCGACCAGTCGCGGATAGTGCCCTCGGCGGTCTGCCATTCGGCGACGCGCACATGCAGCTTGTCCATGACTCCGAGATGATATCCGGGCAGATTGTCGGCATGGGCCGAAAAGGACGCTGCGCAAAGGCTAATGGCGACGAAAGTTGCGCGTCGAAGAGACGTATTGACGCGAGCAAGCCTCTTGGAAGGCCGAAATTCAATCATGCAGGATCTTCCCTGTTACTGGTTGACAGCCCGCGAGACGCGGGACACCGCAGGAGACATCCCGCGGTACCTGTCGGTCATCATCAATAGCTGCCGCGTGAGAGGCAGACTGCAGGAATGGTTTTGGCGATGATCACCATGTCGCTGCTGAGCGACCAGTTCTTCACATAATGCGTGTCGAAGGCGACACGGCTTTCATAGGAGACGTCGTTGCGGCCGCTGACCTGCCAGAGACCGGTCAGGCCGGGACGGGACTGCAGGTAATAGATTGCTGCGGTGTCATAGCGCTCGAGCTCGTCTTCGACGACTGGGCGGGGGCCGACGACGCTCATTTCGCCGCGGATGATGTTGATCAACTGCGGCAGCTCATCCAGGCTGAGCTTGCGCAGCACGGCCCCAACGGCGGTGACGCGTGGATCGTTCTGCAGCTTGCGGGTCGCGCGCCACTCTTCCATCGCCTTCGGATTGGCCTGCAGATAAGCATGCAGAACCTTGTCGCCGTCGACGACCATGGTGCGGAACTTCAAGCAGCGGAAGCTCTTGCCGTTATGGCCGATGCGCCGATGGCCGTAGAAGGCGGGACCGTGGTCCGAAAGCTTCACCAGCAGCATCAGCAGCAGAAAGAGCGGGCTGATGAGCATCAGGGCGATCATTGCGGTGGAAACGTCGAACACACGTTTCAATATTCCACCAGTGGGCGGAAAGACGTCGCTTTCCGCGGCGCTGAAAAAAGCCGATGTGGCCGATCTCGTCGCAGACTTCATAGAGAAAACTCCATTCATGTTGACGATTGGTCGGAAATTCTCGGACGCGTAACTAGTGCCGCGATGATCGGAGTGTAGGTTGGGAATTGGACTTTTTAAGCCAAACTTTTGTAGCGATATGGCATGGCGGTATAATTCTACCACATCTGTGGTGGCTTTGTTTAAATCAGTGATCAGTTAAAGATAGGTTGTACTGTATCAGGCTTCGTATAATGGCAGGGTTGATAGCTCTGATGCGCCATGGCGGACGATTTGTAAGGACATTACAGGCGGTGAAACGTAAGTTGTTCATTATCATTGGCTTCGATAGCCTCCGATTGTCCGCCCATTAGCTATATGCCATCTTAATGCCGTCTTGATTTCTTCGATGGTTATATTGCACCGCAGCACCATATTGCGGCGCACATACTGAGGCGGGCTTTCCCAGGACTTTGTAATAAAAGTTGATCGAATTGATGAGAAAGGCGGGCGGGCGCAGTCGGCCTGGCACTTCGTCTTGATTGCATGTTGCCGATCGATCCCCGCATGATTGCAAAGAGAAAGATGAACAAATTCAATTGTAATTATAATCGAGGTGTAGTTTTAACGTGCGCGGCGTTAGGATTGTCTCAATTCACAACGGATCATCGTAACTTGGTTGAATCTCAATGAATCATAAAATATATTTAGGTTTCAGGTCTGATAAGGGAGGAAAGACCTTGATCGCTTTTTATTCGACGCCTGAGCGGGCGAGGTAAGATTATGTTTGCGCCGCGCGTTTTCATCAGCATGCTGGGCACGCTGGTCGTATTTGCCATAGCGACATATTTTCTGACGAACTCCCTCTGGACCACTTTGATCGAAACAGCAGCTTGCGCCGTCCTGCTGCAGGTCGGGTATTTTCTAGGTGTGCTCTATCTTGTGTGGAAAGAGCAAAAGGCGAGCGATGCCCTGTCGGGCGAAGACAAAGCGCCGGTGTCTAGCCAGCAGGATACCAAGGTTGGCGGGTTGTCCGCACCCAATCTCAAGCGCTCAGAGCCGTTCAAACCCTGACGCCTGTCGCCTGAATATCTTTTGATGCTCCGGCGGTTGCCGGATCGGTGGCATGTCCTAAGTCTCCGGCAGAACCATTGGAGGCTGACGTGACCGACAGTGCAGAAAAAGCCGTCTGCGTAATCATTGCCGCGAAGAATGCAAGCGACACCATTGAACTGGCGGTATCCTCGGCCCTCCGGGAACCCGAGGTGGCGGAAGTCGTTGTCATCGACGACGGTTCCACGGATGGGACTGCGCTGGCCGCAGCCAAAGCCGATGACGATAGCGGCAGGCTGATGATCCAGGAATTCAAGAAGAATCGCGGTCCTGCCGCCGCGCGCAATCACGCCATCGAGATATCCAAAGCCCCTTTGATCGGCATTCTCGACGCCGACGATTTCTTCTTTCCCGGGCGTTTTGGCTCGCTGCTTACCGATGACGATTGGGATTTCGCGGCCGACAACATCGCCTTCGTCAGCGCCGATACGGTCACGGATGCGCATACGAGGCTCGATCATTTCGACGCGAAGCCCCGCTTTCTCGATCTCGTCGCTTTCGTCGAGGGCAATATCTCCAAGCGGGGGGTGCGCCGCGGCGAAATCGGCTTTCTGAAGCCTTTGATGCGCCGTTCGTTCCTGGATGCGCACGGTCTGCGCTATAATGAAACGCTGCGCCTCGGGGAAGACTACGATCTTTATGTCCGCGCGCTTGCCAAGGGCGCGCGCTACAAGATCATCCATAGCTGCGGTTACGGTGCGGTCGTGCGCAGCGATTCCCTGAGCGGCCGGCACAGAACCGAGGATTTGCAGCGGCTCTACCAAGCCGACCGGACGATCCTCGCAAAGGGCGGCCTTTCGCCTGCGGATGCTGCCGTGATCCGCCGCCATGAGCAGCATATTCGCGATCGCTACGAGCTGCGGCATTTTCTCGATATCAAGTCGCAGGCCGGGCTGCTGTCTGCCGCGACATATGCGCTTTCCCATCCTTTCGCCGTTCCGGCGATAGCCGGCGGCATCCTGGCAGACAAGACGGAACGTTTCCGCAAGCGCGGTGGTGCGCCTATCGCGCATTCCGGAGCGAACGGCCTGCGCTATCTCTTGCAGGCCGCTCCGGAATAGTCAGTCCTGTCGCCGGCTACAGGTAATCGCGCCGCACGCCTTCGATCGCGTTCAGGAGGCGTTCCTTGCATGACGCAAACGTGCCGTCCTTGCTCAGCTGCGGCTTGGCCTTGCTTGCCTGCCAAAGGGCAAGGGCAGAAGGCACGGCAAGAGCCTGTTTCGCCATGACACGGAGCGTGGTCTGTTCGGGATCGGCGACCATCACATTTTCGCCGTGCCGTTCGGGTCCTGCCGCCTGCTTGTCGCGTTCGAAGCCGACGCCCCAGAATTTGGCACCCTTGGCAATCGCCTCGGCACGGGTAGAAACCGGGATGTGCTTCGGTGCATAGGTGACGCCGAGCGAGCGTGCCCAGTCATTCCATTTGAAGCTGTTGATGGAGCGCGAAGAGCTGACCGCAATCCACGGAACGCGGAAAGCGTCGGCAAGGATAGCGCCATGCATGGATTCCGCGACAATCAGCTCCGAAGCCGCAATCTCGCGGATCACGGCCTTTGCTTCGCCGCGTGGATCGAGATAGGAAAGGCCGACTGTCTTGCAGATTTCAGGCCAGAGGCCGACGGCAGCCGACTCCCAATGCGGAATGAAAGTGCGCTTGCCGTTTTTTGAAACGTTTTGGAATTCCGGCATCTCGGTGACGAGGACGGCGGGATCGACGATGCCCATTTCCGGCGGCAGTCCCGCCTTTTCCGCCGTCAACGGGCCGCGCACGCTGCGGATGTCCCATTGCGACCCGTCGCGCATATCGGGAAGAGAGCCGTAGCCGAAGCCGCTGCCGATGACGAGCTTGCGGCCCTCCGCCGGCAGGATCTCCGTATTGAGGACGGTTCCGACGCCGACCAGCACTGTCTCGTTGTGAACATCGCGAAGGCCGGGAAGTAGGAAATCCCAGAGCCAGAGATTGAGATCGTCACCGAAATTGCCATGGGTGGATTCCCAGTGGAACGGCTTCATGCAGGACTCCTTGCTGATCCAAACAGTAACAGGGCACGCCGTGGCTCCTCGATGCGGCATGCGCAGCCATGCTGCGATGCAAAAACTAGGGCGCGAGTTTGCCCACGGCAAGCTGCATGGCGCTTTGTAAAATCGCAGGATCGCGCAAGGCCCATTTTGCCAGCAAGGCAAATTGCGGCATACGCCGCCGCCGCACTTGCCGCGCTTGGCTCCAGAGCGCCTGCTGGCGGGCACGGTTTTTATAGAGGCGAATGGACTCGACATCCTGCGGCCGGCGCGAAAATCTCTGCTCCAGCGTATTGAGCGCCGTCCATGTGTTGAATTGCTGGCGCAGGAATTGCGGGGAATCGTTGTCGATGCTGTGAAAGATGTTTACGCCCTGACCGCGCAATGCGCCGGCGTTTTCGCACAGAAGCACGCGCTTGGCAGCAAGGATGCAATCGCAGAAGAACAGGACGTCTTCCGCCGCCAGGCGCAACGCCGGCTCGAAGCGGATCTTTTCGAAAAGTGGCCGTCCGATCACCATGCAGGACATGTGAAGGAAACTCCAGTCCTGCAGCATGACGCTGGCCATATTGGGGATTTCGACGACCGCGGGCCTATCCGACAATCGCATCGTCTCGGCGGTTTTCCCAAGTTCCGCGATGCTGAAATGGTAATAGAACTCTTCGCCGCCGTCGATGGAGTCCCAGTAGCAATCGGCGCCGTAGTGGGTCAATGTTCCATAGGCGTTGCTGAGATGCTCCGGCGCCCATTCGTCGTCGGAATCCAGGAATGCCACGAACCTGCTTTCGGCGGGTATATTATCAAGGCCTGTGTTGCGCGCCCCGCCTGGTCCGGCATTGGCCTGACGGATCACCCGGATGCGCCGTCTTTCTTCGCTGCTCAGTGATTGCAGTTCGCCTTCCGCCGGCAGCGGCGATTGATCGTCGACGATGAGGATATCGAAATCCTGAAATGTCTGCCGCGAGATCGACTTCAAAGCACGCTGCAGAACTCCCGTTTGCTTCTGATAGAACGGAATAACAATCGTGATGGACGCCATTTTCCGGCCTTTACCGTTTCGATTCAGGGGCTTGCGGTGTTATCCCTTGCGGGCACCGCCATTTTTTCGGCTCGTTCGATTGCCTCTCAACGGCAATTTGCCAGGCAATGGACCTTACCACGACCGCAACAGGTAGCGTTCATTCGATAATGAGCAATGCCGGACGCCGGGATTTGTCGAAGTTTGTCGATAAGGAGGGACGACGCGCCGGATCGGGAGACATCGCTGAGGCCCACCATCGCTATCGTTTTCTGCAATTGGACATGGCTGCAGCCATAGAGGGAGCATGTCCGCCAATTTTCTCAGAGTGATTGAAGTTCTGTCGCATTTTGGTCATGCTTCGCTTCTGAAATTCTGCCGCGGTGCAAAAAATCTTCACTCTCCAGCAAAAAAATCCGCATGATTAATGTGCTTCGCACAAAGCCGGCATTTTATATTAAATTTCTCTAAAATACATTTCGGATCAGGGTGTTTTCCGGGTCTAAATCGATTGGTTCGCGTTTTGAGCCGCCTCGAACCAGATTTGCACGCCATCTGGGAATGCCGCTTTTCGTTCATTTTTGCTGCACTGCCATATTCCCTTTCCGAAGAGCGCCCTAGGTTACCAATGCGAGCTCTGCTCTGTTTGAAATGGCTGCGAGGGGGCGCGGCCCGAAGAAGGGGTGACAGACATCGTGAATGTGACTGCCAACGTGTCTTCGCGGATTAACCTCATGCGTATCGTGCTCATCTCGGGCATTGTTTCTGTCCATATGCCGTTCGATACGTATACGAGCCCGTTCAAGGGCGCTTATGGCTTTTTTGACTGGCTGCGTGCGTTTCTGCGCGACAGCCTGTTTCGCGTCGGCGTTCCATGCCTGAGCGCGATTTCCGGATATCTCTTATTTCCCCATGGAATGGCCTCCCCGGACGACGCAAAGATTATTCGCCGGAAGACAAAGACGGTTATCCTACCATCTCTTCTGTGGAACCGCAGCGGCAGTGATCTCTGTCCGGCTTTCTATCGTCTGGCAGCCGCTCTCGCTCTTTTCATGCTGCCTTTTACCAATGGCATGGCGCGTAACGCCCTGCCGAGCCTCCACAATCTGCTGACTGGCAGCCGGGCGCGCCCACGGGCCGGGAATCCCTGCTGTCCAGAGCCGCATCGCCGAGGACCGGCGCCTGCGTTGCGAGCAAAGGTGACGTCATGACGATCTCGAAGAAAAGTTGCGTGCAAGGATTTGGTCTTGTCTCAATCGCTCTGATGAGCGCATGTTTTCTGCCGCAGGCAGCATCTGCCGAGGACGCCCAGCAGTCGGGCACATCCTTCGTCGACAATTTCGAGCGTATCGATACCGGTCGCTGGTATGTTTCCGACGGCTGGAACAACGGGCCGCACCAGAATTGCACCTGGTCGAAAAAGCAGGTGAGCGTCAAGGATGGAATGCTGCAACTGCAATTCGTCCAGTCCAAGCTTGGCGAACGCGACTACGCCTGCGGCGAAATCCAGACGATCAAGCGTTACGGCTACGGCACTTATGAAGCGCGCTACCGCGCGGCCACCGGGTCCGGCCTGAACTCCGCCTTCTTCACCTATATCGGCCCGACCGACAAGAAGCCGCATGACGAGATCGATTTCGAAGTGCTCGGCAAGAATCCCGGTCAAGTTCAGCTCAATCAGTACATCTCTGCCAAGGGCGGCAATGAGAAACTGACGCCCGTTACCGGCGGCGCCGATCAGGGCTTCAACGACTATGCCTTCATATGGGAGAAGGATCGCCTGCGCTACTACGTGAACGGCAAGCTCGTTCAGGAAGTAACGGACCCTTCGAAGATACCGTCGAACGCCCAGAAGATCTTCTTCAGCCTGTGGGGCAGCGACACTCTGAGCGGCTGGATGGGCAAGTTCGCCTATGGCGGCGAGCCTGCGACCATGCAGGTCAAGCGCGTTGCCTTCACCGCGCCGGGCGACAAGTGCCTATTTCCGGAGTCGATCACCTGCAAGATCAACTGAACCTGACCCGTCGCGCGGGTGCCCCCCGCGACGGGTCGCAATGTCATGATGCAACACCAAGCACACGAGGCGCTCGGCCTAGGCCTGGCGCAGAAGCGGAAATTTTGATGCTGCATATTCTTTATTTCGTTCACGATCTCGCCGATCCCGCCGTGCGCCGGCGGGTGCTGATGCTGCAGGCTGGCGGGGCGCTCGTGACGCTGGCGGGCTTCCGGCGCGATGACAACGCGCTGGCCGCTGTCCATGGCGTCGAGCCGATCGAGCTCGGCAGAACACGGGATGCCCAGTTCGCCCAGCGTGTAACCGCGGTCGCGCGGTCGGCTGCGAAGCTTCGTGAGGCATTGCGCGCGGTCGCAAGGCCCGACGTTATCATCGGCCGCAATCTCGAAATGCTGGCCCTGGCCAATCGCGCCAAATCCATCTTCGGCGGCGACATGCCGATCGTGTACGAATGCCTCGACATCCACCGGCTGCTGCTGCGCGACGACGTGGTGGGTCGTGCGCTTCGTGCCACGGAGCGTCACTTCGGCTCGCAGGCCGCGCTGCTCCTCACCAGCTCCCCGGCCTTCGTCGATCGCTATTTCCGGCGGCGCTCCGGTCTGCTGCTGCCGATCATGCTGCTCGAAAACAAGGTGCTGGCTCTCGATCCCGCAGCGCGCGCCGCCGCGCCGCATGCAAGGCCGCCCGCTGCCGGCAAGCCATGGAAGATCGGCTGGTTCGGCGCGCTTCGCTGCCGCAAATCCCTGGCTCTGCTCGATGATTTCTCTCGCCGGATGCAAGGCCGTTTCGAGATTGTCCTGCGTGGCCGGCCCGCCTATTCCGAATTTGACGATTTTGATCGCGTCGTCCGCGATGCTCCCTTCATGCATTTTGCCGGCGCCTACAAGAACCCGGAGGATCTCGCCGCGATCTATGGCGATGTCCAGTTTTCCTGGGCGATCGACTTCTTCGAGGAGGGCCTGAATTCAAGCTGGCTCCTGCCGAACCGGCTTTATGAAGGCGGCCTTTACGGTGCCGTGCCGATCGCGGTCGACGGCACCGAGACGGCAAGATTCCTGGCGGGCCGAAAGATCGGGTTCACGCTGGATGCCGCCGACGCCGCGCATCTGGCCGCGCTTCTGGGCGAGATGAACGAGCAGCGATATCTCGCCGCTTTCGAGGCCATGGCGTCGCAGGATCGCAAGCAATGGATGGTCGATCGCGCCGATTGCCATGGGCTGGTGCAGCGGCTGGCATCGCTCACGCACGCCAGCGAGCAGATTGCCGAAACACAGGCCATACCGCAACTGCATCGCAATAGAGGTGGATTGCAATGACGATTGGAAGTTCAAGGGATATGCGTTGCATCATTATTATTCCTTGCCTCAACGAGGAAAGACATATCGAGCCGCTGATCGAAAAGCTCCGTCAGGCTCTCGATGATCTGGATGCCAGGATCGTCGTGGCTGATGGCGGCAGCACCGATCGCACGCGCGAAATCGTCAAGGGCATTGCCGAGCGGGATCCGCGCATTCTGTTGCTCGACAATCCGAAGCGGCTGCAGAGCGCTGCGATCAACCTTGCGATCGAAACCTTCGGCGACGATTATGACTATTTCATCCGCATCGATGCGCATGGTGATTATCCCGCCGACTATTGCCAGGCGCTGGTTCAGGAGGCCGGTGCGACCGGAGCCGATTCGGTCGTCGTCGCCATGCGCACCATGGGCTTCAGCGCGTTCCAGAAGGCGACGGCCGTGGCGCAGAATTCCAAGCTCGGCAATGGCGGCTCGAAGCATCGCGAGGGCGCCAAGGGCCATTGGGCCGAACACGGGCATCACGCTCTGATGCGCGTTGCAGCCTTTCGCGCCGTCAACGGCTACGACGAGACCTTCAGCCATAACGAGGATGCCGAGCTGGACTACCGGCTGCACAAGGCAGGATACCGGATCTGGCTGACCGACAAGACGGCCATGACCTACTATCCGCGGGCGAGCATCCCGACGCTCTTCAGGCAATATCTCGGATACGGCCGCGGGCGTGCGCGCAACATTCTCAAGCATCGCAGCATGCCGAGCCTGCGCCAGATGCTGCCGCTTGCGGTGGTGCCGATCTTCATCGGCGCTTTCCTGGCCATTCTCAACTGGATCGCGGTCATCCCCGTGGGTCTCTGGGCCGCGGCCTGCATCGCCTACGGCTTCTGGATCGCGCTCGGGCAGAAGAACCCCTATGGGCCGTTGGCCGCCATCTCCGCCATGGTCATGCATTTCGCCTGGTCCATGGGTTTCTGGATGGAGGTCTTCAGCTTCCGCAATCGCGGGGTCGCGTCATGACACAAGTCCATCGGCGCCCGATAAGGATCGATATCGCGGTCTGCACGTACAGGCGGACGGAACTCGATCAGACCCTGCTGTCTCTTGCAGTGCTGAACATTCCGGCCGGCACGATCATCCGGATCATCGTTGCCGATAATGATGTGACGCCGAGCGCGCGCGATCGCGTCGATGCCATGCGTTCGGCCGTGCCCTTCGAGATCGTCTATGTCCATTGTCCGGCATCGAACATCTCGATTGCCCGCAATGCCTGCCTGGATCATGCAAACGGAGATTTCGTCGCTTTCATCGATGACGACGAAACGGCTTCCGAAGACTGGCTGACGGAAATGCTCGTCATGGCCGACACGACCGGCGCCGACGCCGTTCTCGGTCCGGTACGGGCGGTCTATGCCAGCGTCGCTCCCGCCTGGATGCAGCGAGGCGATTTCCATTCGACCTTGCCGGTCTGGGTCGCCGGAGACATTCGGACCGGCTATACCTGCAATGTATTGCTGCGTCGTGGCGCTCCTTCGCTTGCCGGCCGACGCTTCAATATCGCGCTGGGACGCAGCGGCGGCGAGGATACCGAGTTTTTCACCCATATGCACCAGGCGGGCGGCAGGATCGCCTACGCCGCAGACGCGCTGGTCTATGAGCCTGTTCCCAACGGGCGCGCGACACTTTCCTGGCTGTCGAAGCGCCGCTATCGCATGGGGCAGACGCACGGTCGCATGCTGCTCGAGGCCGCCGGTGGTTTCGGGCGCTGGCGGGCGATCGTGCTCGCGGGCACGAAATCGGCCTACTGCTTTGCCGTAGCAGCCTTGCTCTTCGCATCCCTCATCAAGCGGCACCGTTATGGTTTGCGCGGCATCATGCATGCCGGCGTCGTCAGCGGTCTCTTCGGAGTCCGCGAAATCGAGCAATACGGAAATCTGGAGAAAGCGCCGCAATGACGGATTTCATCCCCGACGTCAGTTTCGTCATTGCGGCCTATAATGCCGAGGAAACGCTCGCGCGCGCCATCGACAGCGCGCTGGCGCAAGGCGCCGTCAGCATGGAAGTCATCGTCGTCGACGACTGCTCGACGGACGGCACCCGTGACATTGCCGGCAATCATCCCGATCCGCGCGTTCGTCTCGTCGCCATGGCCCGCAACGGCGGTCCGGGCGCTGCCCGCAATGCCGGGCTCGATGCGGCTCGCGGCCGTTGGGTGGCCGTGCTCGATTCCGACGATGCCATGCGTCCGGATCGCATGGCCCGCCTGATCGCCAGAGCGGAAAAGGCCGATGCGCAGATCGCGGTCGACAATCTCGATGTCATCCGAGAGGACGCCGGAACGATCCTGCCCATGTTTCCGGAGGCGATGCTGGCGCGCATGCCGGTGCTGACACTGGCGAAATTCATCGCCTCGAACATGATTTTCCAGTCGGAGCACAATTTCGGTTATATGAAGCCGATCTTCGAGCGCGCCTTCGTCGAGAAACATCGTCTCCGCTTCGATGAGACCCTTCGGATCGGCGAGGATTATATTTTCCTCGCCTCCGCCCTTGCCCGGGGCGGCGTCTGCGCCGTCGAGCCGAGCGTGGGCTACCTTTACTATATTCGCGACGGATCGATCTCGCGTGTTCTAAAGAAAGAACACGTCGAGGCCATGCTGGCCGCCGATGCGAGATTCTTCGCCGAACATCCCTTCGGTGCTGCCGCCCTTGCCGCGCAACGGCGACGCACCCGCAATCTGAGGGACGTTATCGCATTCCTGAAGCTGGTCGACAGCATCAAGGGGCGCGAACTGCAAGCCACGCTGAAGATCGCATGCCTCAATCCGCGCGCGGTGCGCCATCTCAGCATGCCCGTCTTTGCCCGTTTTCGCCGGTTGGCCGCATCTCTGCGCAGCATCCGCCAACCGGTGCCTGCTTCTCAACTTTCCTCCCCTCTGCCCAATCTGGGCGCAGGCCCTCACTCTAACAAAGGATAGAGCCATGGACCCCAAACGTCGTGTGAGAAAAGCGGTCATCCCGGTTGCCGGCAACGGAACGCGCTTCCTGCCCGCTACCAAGGCGATGCCAAAGGAGATGCTGACGATTGTCGATCGTCCCGTCGTGCAATATGCCGTCGACGAAGCCATCGAGGCCGGCATCGAGCACATCGTCTTCGTCACCAGCCGCAACAAGTCGGCGATCGAAGATCACTTCGATGACACGCCCGAACTGATTTCCTCGCTGCAGAGGGCAGGCAAGAGCCATCAGGTCAGCGAGCTGGAACGCCTCCTGCCGCGGCCGGGCGCCGTCAGCTTCACCCGCCAGCAGGCTCCGCTCGGCCTCGGTCACGCCGTCTGGTGCGCCCGCGACCTGATCGGCAACGAACCCTTCGCACTGCTGCTTCCCGACATGCTCTGCTATGGCCTGCGCGGCTGCATGGCCGGGCTGATGGAACTCTACGGCGAAGTCGGCGGCAATATCGTCGCAGTCGAGGAATGCGCTCCGGAGGAAACCTCGAAATACGGCATTATCGGCAAGGGCGACACCGTGCGCCATGGTTTTGCCGTGACCAAAATGGTTGAAAAGCCGCATCCTTCCGAAGCGCCTTCAAACTTTTACCTCAATGGCCGTTATATCCTTCAGCCCGAGATCTTCGACATTCTGGCCCGCCAGGAGCGCGGCGCCGGCAACGAGATCCAGCTGACCGACGGCATGCTGCGCCTCTCCGAGACGCAATCCTTCCATGCCCAGGTCTATAATGGACGCACGTTCGATTGCGGGTCCAAGCATGGCTTCATCGAAGCGAATGTCGCCTTTGCTCTCGCCCGCGCCGATATCGGCGGTTTGGTCTATGACTCGATCCGCAATCTGGTCGTCTCGCACGAAGCGCAGATGACTGCCGCTTAAAGCCTGTTCACATTTGGCCTGCGGCCGGAAAGGCCGCGGGCCATGGCTATTTTCATTCAGGCTTCTCCGACAAGGTGGTCGCCATGCATCAGAAGAACTTCACTTTCCACAGCGCTCTTCCGCAAACGGAGCCGCATGATGGTTTCATCGACCTCGATCGGCTGATGGCGGTCGTAAGCCGCCGCATCCGCACCATCATTTTCGCCGTGGCCGCCTTTGTCATCCTGGCTGTCGCCTATTTGTTGACGGCCACGTCGAGCTATACCTCGATGACGCAGATATTGCTCGACGAGACCATGACGAAATATGCGGAGGATCAGCCGCCCGTCGCCAGCAGCCAGCAGGCGGACATGGAGATCGCCAGTGCGGTCGAGATCCTCAAATCGAACGAGATGGCGCTGCGTGTCGTCGATGCGGCAGGTCTTGCCGACAACAACACTCTGCTCAATCCGCCTATGTCGCCGACAGCCCTGCTCAAATCCGGCGCCGGCCTGATCGCAAGCGTCTTCACGCCTGCCCGCCCGCCGATGACGCCCCAAGAACAGCACGAAGCCCAGCGCCAGAAAGTTGCCGCCGTTCTGCAGGATAATCTGAAGGTCGAGCGCGTCACGCGAAGCTCGGTCGTCGCCGTCTCCTACAGCTCGACCGACAAGCGGCTTGCCGCCAAGGTCACGAGCGCTTACGCCGACGCCTATCTGACCGATCAGCTGAACGCCAATTTCGACGCAACCGAACGCGCCTCGGTCTGGTTGCAGGAGCGTCTGAATGATCTGCGCCAGCGCGCGCAGGAGGCTTCGCTCGAAGTCGAGAAATACAAGGCCGACAACGGCCTGACCTCGACCGGCGGCGAGTTGATGTCCGAACAGCAGATTTCCGATTTGAACAAGCAGCTGATTATCGCCCAGGCCGATACGGCCAGCGCCGCCGCCCGCTATAATCAATATAAGTCGATCATCGACCAAGGTCCTGACAATGCCGTCAAGAACGCGACCATCTCGTCGAGCTCGACCGACAACTCCGTGCTGCAGGATCTGAAGACGCGTTATCTCGCGGTCGAAAAGCGAGAACAGGACGTCACGCAGAATTTCGGTGCCAATCATCCGCAAGCCGTGGCGCTCAAGGCCGAGCGGCAGGACATTACCCGGCAGATCTACCAGGTACTTCAGCAACTCACCGCCAGTTACAAGAACGAATATGATGTCGCGCAGTCGCGGGCGGAATCGCTGCGCGAAAGCATCGATAAGGTCGTCGGCAAGAATTCGGAAGCCAACAAGTCGCTGGTTCACCTGAATGAGCTGAACCAGAAAGCATCCGCGCTGAAGACGCTTTATGAATCCTATCTTGGCCGGTTCGAGCAGGCGACCCAGCAGCGCTCCTTCCCGATCGCCAAGGCTCGCGTCATATCGGTTGCCGGCGTGCCGACGGCACCTTCCAGCCCGAAGAAGACGCTCGTCATGGCACTTTCGGTCATCCTCGGCCTGATGGTCGGCTGCGGTGTCGCCGCATTCCAGGAGTTCCGCGATCGCTACTTCCGTGTGGAAGCGGATGTGCGGGCTGCTCTCGGATTGAAGTTCCTCGGCTATCTGCCGCTGCTCGGCCAGCCGAACAAGGGCAGGAACAAGAAGAAGCCGCGCAAGGTCGGTGCCGGAGCGGAGCCGCTAACGGCGGAAGAGGGAGAAAACGGAGTCGCTTTCGAGCGCATGATGCGCATATCCGTCGAAGCGCCGCGCTCGATCTTCGCGGAAACCTTGAGAAATGCGAAACTCGCCAGTGATGTGATGCTGCAGGGCCGCGCCGACCGTGTGATCGGCGTCGTCTCGGCATTGCCCGGCGAGGGCAAATCGACGACGGCGGCCAATTTCGCGGCGCTGCTTGCCAGCAGCGGCAAACGCACGCTGCTCATCGATGCCGACTTGCGCAATCCGGGTCTCAGCCGGACGCTGAAGACGCCGCCGCATGCCGGCCTGATCGAGGCCGTGCTCGGTGAGGTTCCGTGGACCAATGCCGTGAAGGTTGATCCACGCACCAAGCTTGCCATCCTGCCGGTTGCCGTGCGCGATCACCTGCTGCACACCAGCGAGCTTTTGTCCTCGCAGGGCATGCAGCATCTCATGGAAAATGCGCGCAAGATGTTCGACTACATCATCGTCGACCTTGCGCCGCTCGGTCCCGTCATCGATGCGAAGGCATTTGCGCCGCAGGTCGATGCTTTCCTGCTGGTGACCGAATGGGGCGCGACCCCGACCAATCTGGTGCGCGATGTGCTGGAACAGGAGCCGCAGATCAACTCGCGCATTCTCGGCGTCATCCTCAACAAGACCGATATGTCGGAACTGCCGCGCTATAGCGATTTCGGCGGAACGGAGCGCTACCGGCAGAAGTATGTGAGCTATTACACCGAGGCGCAGCCGCGCGCCCAAATGGACGCATAACCTATGCCTTTCCGGCCTTGGGCCGGCCCTTAGCCAAGGCATGTTCGCGCCAGATGGTGAATATGCCCGCCGCAACGACGATGAGCGCGCCCAAAATCATGGGGGCGCTCAATTTTTCTCCGAATATGGTGACGCCGATAATGGCGGAGAAGACAAGCTGCAGATAGGTCAGGGGCTGGATCACCACCGCGTCGAGCATGTCGTAGGCGCGGATGAGGAAATAATGGCTCGAAACGCCCGTCAGGCAAAGGATGCCCATGAAGACCCAGTCATGTGGCGCCAGCGGCGTCCAGAAGAACGGGCCGATGCAGCTCATGGCGACCGAACCGACGACGCCCGTATAGAAAAAGCTGGTCATGGCGCCATCTTCGCGGCTGACATAGCGGGTGAGGACGACGTAGAGAGAAAACAGTAGTGCACCGATAAGCGGCACCAGGAACCGCGCATCGAAGACGCCGCTTTCCGGCTTCAGGATCAAGAGGACGCCGACGAAGCCGAAGCAGATCGCCAGCCATCGCCGCCAGCCGACCTTCTCGCCGAGGATCGGTATGGACAGCAAGGCCACCATCAGGGGGCCTGAGGAAAAGATCGCCTGCGAATGGGCAAGGCCGACGATGACGAAGGACGAAATGGCGACGACGATCTGCGCGGCAAGCAGTAGGCCGCGGGCTGCCTGCAGGACGGGATGCCCGGTTCTCACGTTGCGACGCAAGCCGCCCGGCGCGCGCGAGGCCATTGCGATCGCGAAAAGCATGAAGGCCCAATAGCGGATCATCGCGACCAGAAGCGGCGGATAGGCGCTGACGAGGTGCTTGGATATGCCGTCCTGTATGGCGAATATGCTGATTGCCAACAGCGTGAAGACGTAACCGGTACTATTGGATTTCATGATTTTCGAAGGAAGAAGATGTGCGGGGCCTGGGGAGCGCCGAGACCCGGCGCCGTATTCACTTTAGGCTATTCGCCGTTTCGATCATAGGCTTCATGTCTGCCTTTCCGGTTCGCCCGGAAAGCCGCGCATCAGCCTTTTTTTCGATCCGCAACGAATGTGCCGAAACCTTCGATGAAAGCCGCGAGATTGTGCTTCACCTTCTCGTCGAGGATTGCACCGTCCGCGTCGAAGACGCTGCCGGCGCGCGACACCATCAGCCGGCCGCCGAACCATGCTTCCGCGCCGAGCGTGCGCAGTACCGTCAGCCAGGCGTTCTGGCTGAGGATGGTGCCGAAATTGCCGGGCGAGGCGCCAAGAACGGCGATCGGCTTTCCGCCGAAGACCTTTGCGATGTCGGTCGAGGGACGGCTCATCCAGTCGATGGCGTTCTTGAAGACGCCGGGGAGCGAGTTGTTGTATTCCGGCGTAAACAGGATCAGCCCGTCGGCTGCGATAGCCAGATCCTTGAGTTCGCGGACTTTTTCCGGAATACCGTCCGCAGCCTCGAGATCGGCGTCATAAAGCGGTACGCCATGGATGGTGCGGGCGATCAGCTCGACGCCGGTTGGGGCCAGTTCGACGGTGGCGTTGAGCAGAGCCGTGTTGAAAGAGCCTTTCCGCAGGCTGCCTGAAATGCCGAGTATCTTCATCGCTTCCCCCGTTTGCCGTTACAGGAAGACATTTATGGTTCGAGGGGCTTCGTCAAGGTCCTAGAGCCGGATGATTTTAGGTCGGATCGACCTAAAATCTGAATCCGCTCTAGAATCAAAGAAGTAGAGCATGATGTCATCCGAAAACCGATCGCACTTTTCGGCATCATGCTACAGGCCGAACAGACCTAAAATCATCCGACTCTTGGGCGATCTCATGCTGCAAGCAGCGACTTCAGTTTGACGCTGCTTGCCGCCAGAGCAGCATGATCCGGATGCGCGCGTGCGGCGATCAGCATTTCGGCGAGGCGGATATCGCGCGCGACGGCATTGCCGCGTCCGATGCCGCTGGCGGCGAGCAGCCGCCCGTCCGTCCCGAGATGGAAGAGAATGAATGCCCCGTCATCGAGTTCGCGCCGCACATGCGTAACCGCCTCATCCGCCAGACCGGAGATCTGCAAGGTCAGGTCATACTGGTCGGACCAGAACCATGGCACGGCGGATATTTCTCTGTCTTCTCCGAGCATGCTGGCGACGGCCAGATTGGCCTGTTCCTGCGCATTGCGCCAGGATTCGAGGCGAACGCGTCGTCCGTCGTAAAGCGCCAGCGGAAACGAGCAGCAGTCGCCTGCCGCATAAATGTCGGCAAGGGAGGTCTCCAGCCGCTCGTTGACGGCAATGCCGTTGTCGATCGCAATGCCCGCTTCGGCGGCAAGCGAGACATTCGGCAGGGCGCCGATGCCGACAAGCAGCAGATCCGCGGAGATCACTTCGCCGCCCGCCAGGTGAACGACCGCCTTGTCGGCCTCTTCCCGCACCGTTTCGATAATCTGTCCGCAGCGTATATCGGCGCCTTCTCGGAGGTGCCGTTCGGTAATTGCTTCGGCGATTTCCTCTGGCACGCCTCGCTTCAACACGCGCGGCAGGCCTTCGATAACGGTGACGTCGGCACCGCGCATACGCGCCGTTGCCGCCAGCTCGAGACCGATGAAGCCGCCGCCGATGATGGCGATGTGCCGCCCAGGGAGAAGGGCGGCATGCAAAGCCATCGCATCCGCATGAGTGCGCAGCACGCGGATACGACGGGATGCGCCGTCGATACCGGGAAAGTTGCGTGCCGAAGCTCCGGTCGAAATTAGAAGCTTGTCGTAGCCGAGCGTCTGTCCGCCTGCGAGACTGACCGTCTTGGTGACGGGATCGATCGCCGTCACCGTCGTATCGAGCCTTAGATCGATCGATTGCTCCTGATAGCGCTGCACTGCGGCGACGAACTTTGGTTCCGGCGCCTGGCCCGATCCGCTCTTCGAAAGCGGCGGTCGTTCGTATGGGGCCAGCGGCTCTGCGCCGATCAGCGTGATGTCGCCCTCAAATCCCTTTTCCCGAAGCGCGAAGGCGGCGCGGGCACCGCATTCACCGGCGCCGACGATGACGAAATGCGGCATGTTTACCTCCTCAGAGCCCGATGAAAACGATACCGTTTTCGATCTTGACCGGATAGGTCTGCAGATCGACGCAGACCGGAGCGCCCTTGGCTTCGCCGGTGCGATAGTCGAAGCGGCCGTTATGCTTCGGACATTCGATGATGTTGTCCATGACGAGACCGTCGGCAAGATGGATCTTCTCGTGGGTGCACAGGCCGTCGGTGGCGAAATAATCATCCTCGGGGCTGCGATAGACGGCGAAGGTTCGTCCACCATGGTCGAAGCGGATGACATCCTCTTCGTCGATCGCATCAGCGGCGCAGACTTCGATCCAGTTGCTCATTGATTTTCCTCCCATTGCATGTCCGGTTTATTGAGCGGCCGCAGCCGGAAGTTCGCTGTGAAATTCCTCGCGATAGGGCCGTGCCGTCTGCGGCAGCTCACGTTTCAGGAAATAGTCCTCGTTGCGCAATTGCCGCAGGAATGCCGGGATCATCTCGCGATAGCCGGACCAAATGGACGGATTGGCCGCCGGCAGGTCGTGCTTGATCATCGAATGCAGCTTCGGCAGCGCGTGGTAGGGCACCATCGGGAACATATGATGCTCGACATGATAGTTCATGTTCCAGTAGATGAAGCGGCTGATGGGGTTCATCATGACGGTGCGGCTGTTCAGCCGGTGGTCGATGACATTGTCTGCAAGGCCGCCGTGCTGCAGCAGACCGGTCAGAACGTGGTGCCAGGCGCCATAGAGGCGGGGGAGGCCGATCAGCATCAGCGGCAGGATGGAGCCCATGGCGATGGCGCTCGCAATAGTGACGATATAGATGGCAAGCCAGATGCGGGCGATGCGAATGGCCTTCGGCTGCTCCATTTCGGGAATGAAGGTCTTTTCCGCAGCACTGACAACGCCGCAGGCATTGCGCAGCATATCGGCCATCGCATGCCAGCCATCGAGGATGCCGAAGAAATTGAGAACCAGGCGGAAGAGGTCCGGCGGCCGCATGACGGCGATCTCCGGGTCGCGGCCGACGATGACGGTATCGGTGTGGTGGCGCGCATGGCTCCAGCGCCAGGTCACCGGATTGCGCATGATCATGAAGCAGGCGATCTGATAGACCGCGTCGTTCATCCAGCGTGTCTTGAACGCCGTACCATGGCCGCATTCATGCCAGCGGCTGTCCGAGGCAGAACCATAGAGTACACCGTAGGCAAGGAAGAAGGGGACGCAGATCCACGAACCCCAGAAGTAGACGCCAAGCGCGGCGAAGATCACCATGCTGCCGAGCCAGATGATGGTGTCGCGGATCGCAGGCGCATCCGAGCGCTGCATCAGTGCCTTCATGTCCTTGCGCGCGATATCCGTGTGATACCATTCGGCCGCGGCAAGTCCGGTTTCCACCGCTCGCCTGCCGCTTGCGCCGAGCAGATCGTAGTCACGCTTGATTATCGTCGTCATTCCTGCCTCCCGCGATGCGCAGCGGCACACCGCCCTTGATGCCGGAAACGATAGAGCGACTTTTCGCTTGCCTCAATGCATGAATGATGGAATCTATCAAAACATATCATCGCGACCATGCGATGATGATAAATTCCATCAGGAGCGATTATGCGTCGTCCCACCATAGCGGATCTTGCCAAGGCGTCCGGCGTCAGCGTCGCCACCATCGATCGTGTGCTGAATGGGCGCCATCGCGTGCGGGAGGAAACGGCACGGCGCGTCTATGAGGCGGCGCAGGAAATCGGCTATCATGCCGTCGGTCTCCTGCGTCAGCGCGTCTTCGAGGATCTGCCGCAATATCGGTTTGGTTTCGTCCTGCAAAAGCCTGTTCAAGCCTTCTATCAGGCTTTCGCCAGGGAGATTGCAGCGGCGGCACAGGCGGTGACGACGGCGCGGATCAACGCCCAGATCGACTTCGTCGCAGCCTCGACACCGACGGCGATTGTCGAGAAGCTGAAGATAGTCGCCGCCCGAAGCCAGGCGGTCGCACTCGTGGCGCCGGATTATCCGGCCGTCACGGCCGCGATTGACGAATTGAAGGAGAAAGGCATTCCGGTCTTTTCCCTGCTGTCCGATTTCTCCACCACGGCGCGTCAGGGCTATATCGGCGTCGACAATCGCAAGGTCGGGCGTACCGCTGCCTGGATCATCGCGCGTTCGGCGCGTCGCCCGGGCAAGGTGGCATGCTTTGTCGGCAGCCATCGCTTCCTTGGGCATGAGTTGCGCGAAATCGGTTTTCGGTCCTTTTTCCGCGAGAATGCGCCAGATTTCGAGGTGCTGGATACGCTCATCAATCTCGATACGCCGGAAATCACGCATGAGGCGACGCTCGATCTTTTGCAAAAGCACCCCGACCTCATTGGCTTCTACGTCTGCGGCGGAGGCATGGAGGGAGCGATTTCCGCCATTCGCGAGGAGCGGCTGTCTGGCAAGCTGATTGCCGTCGTCAACGAATTGACGCCGGAATCGAGGGCGGCACTTGCCGATGATGTCGTCGCCATGGCGATCGGCACGCCGCTGCCAGCGCTTTGCAAGGAACTGATGAGCCTGATGATCAAGTCCGTCGAGAGCGACGAAGCTGCCGTTCCCGGACAAAGCTTCCTGCCGTTCGAAATCTTCCTTTCGGAAAACATCTGACAAGGATGATGTAATTCTATCATTGTCCCAAGAATTCTATCAGGAATGATGGCTGAAGCCGATGGAAGAAAGGCAGGAATATCGCTAGTCCTTCGCAAAGCAGGCGCGGCGGATTTGGAATGTCTCCGCGGCCGGATGCCTTGAGGAGGAGTGACCATCATGAGTTCCATTCGTTTCGCGCTCAATCATATGTGCGCGCCGTCCCTGAAGCTGGAATCGTTTTTCGCCGCTGCAAAAGAGCTCGGAATCGACAGCGTGGAGATCCGCAACGATCTCGCCGGCAATGCGATACTTGACGGGACTCCGGCGAAAGCCGTTAGGGAATTGGCCGAGCGCCAGGGACTTACCATCATCTCCATCAATGCGCTGCAGCGCTTCAATGAATGGAACGACGAGCGTGCCCGGGAGGCGGCGGAGCTGATCGATTATGCCCGTGATTGCGGCGCGAAAGCCCTTGTGCTCGTTCCGGTCAATGACGGCAGCGGCCGCGAGCCGGAGGTGCGGCGCGCCAATCTCCGCAAGGCGCTGTTGGCCCTGAAGCCGATGCTGGATGCTTCAGGCATTGTCGGTCTCGTCGAGCCGCTCGGCTTCGATATCTGCTCGCTGCGCCTGAAGAGCGAAGCGGCTGATGCCATCGAGGAACTCGGTGCGAGATCCACCTTCCTCCTCGTGCACGATACCTTCCACCATCACCTCGCCGGCGAGGCCGCAACCTTCCCCGAGCTGACGGGTCTCGTGCACATTTCCGGCGTCAGCGATGCCAATGTTGCGGTCGCCGACATGCGTGATCCGCATCGCGTTCTGGTCGATGCCAGCGACCGCCTCGACAATGTCGGCCAGTTGCGTGCCCTGCTTTCTGCCGGCTACGCCGGCCCCGCTTCGTTCGAACCCTTTGCCCCGGCTGTGCATGCTCTGAAGGAACCTGTGGCCGCGATCAAGGAGAGCATGGCCTATTTGACGGGCAAGCTCTGACAAGCTGAGTTGTCCGTGGGAGGGGATGAGGTGCAGGTCGCTGAAGCGGACGCCTCGCTGAACTTCACTCACCAGTCGGCAAGGGTCTATTGCCGGCCGCGGAACCGGCGCTGGTAGGTAGGATCGTAGAGCGAGCTTTCGCGGAAATCGCTCGCGGCAAGCGAGCGGCCGATGAAGATCAGGGCGGTGCGCTCGATTGGTTCGGCCGCCACCTGTTCCTCGATCGTGGCGAGGGTGCCCCGAATGATCCGCTCGTCAGGCCAGGATGCCTTGACGACGATCGCAACCGGGCAATCGGCGCCGTAAAGTGGCGTCAGCTCTTCAACGACCTTTTGAAGCGCGTGGATTGCGAGATGAATGGCGAGCGTTGCGCCAGTCACGCCGAATTTTTCCAGCGTCTCGTTATTCGGCATCGGTGAGGCGCGGCCCGACACCCGCGTCAGAACCAGGCTCTGAGCCACGGCCGGGATGGTCAATTCGCGCCCGAGCGCGGACGCGGCGGCGGCGAAAGCCGGAACACCCGGCGTCAGCGTATAGTCGATGCCATGCTGCTCAAGGCGGCGGATCTGCTCGGCGACTGCGCTCCAGACGGACAGGTCGCCGGAATGCAGGCGTGCAACGTCTTCGCCTGCTGCCGCGGCCTTGAGATATTCCGTCTCGATCTCGTCAAGCGACATCGGCGCGGTGTCGATGATGCGTGCGCCGGGCGGACAATATTGCAGCAGTTCGGGCGAAACGATCGAGCCGGCATAGAGGCAGATCGGGCATTTGCCGATCAGATCCCGGCCGCGCACGGTGATCAGGTCGGCGGCTCCCGGGCCTGCGCCAATGAAATGCACTGTCATCGCTATACCTCGTTCTGAATTATGGCTTGGTCCACGACCATTGCGTCACCGGCATGGCCGGCCGCCAGCCGGTCATGCGGCCGACAGGGGCGGCGCGCGCAATGTCGATGCGGATCAGAAAGCCGCCCCGGCGTGCCTGTTCGGCAAGCAGAAGCGCTTCCATTTCGGTCGTAACCGCATTGGCGACCAGCCTGCCGCCGCTTTTCAAACGGCCGATCGCGGCGTCGAGCACACCGGCGTCACTGCCGCCGCCACCGATGAAGATCGCATCCGGCGTAGGCAATCCCGCAAGGGCATTCGGTGCCTCTCCCTCGACAACGGTCAGGCCCGGCACGCCGAAATTCGCAGCGTTGCGACGGATACGCGCCGCGCGCTCGGTCGATGCTTCCACGGCAATGGCGCGCAGCGAAGGATCGGCCAGCATCCATTCGATGCCGATCGAACCGGAACCGGCTCCGATATCCCAGAGCAGCTCACCGTGACGCGGGGCCAGCGCCGAGAGTGTGATTGCACGGATCTCCCGCTTGGTGATCTGGCCGTCATGTTCGAAAAGCTCATCAGGGAGACCGGCACTCAGCGATAGGATTCGCGCACCTGTTTCGGCCTTGACCTCGACGCCGCATATATTCAGATCGTTGATGCCGGATAGGGCAAAGTCAGCTGCAGTTTGCCGCGTGACCTTCTCGTGCGGGCCGCCGAGCGCCTCCAGAACCGTAAGCTCAGACTGACCGAAGCCGGAGCTTTGCAGCAGGGCCGCCAATTCGGCAGGACCTTTGCCGTCAGACGTCAGCACCAAGATTTTGCGGCCAGCATGCAGATGCGGCCGGATCAGATCGATCGGCCGTCCGTGCAGCGAGAGAACCGTCGTCTCCTGCAAAGGCCAGCCCAAGCGCGATGCTGCAAGGCTGAAGGAGGATGGGGCCGGAATGACGGTCATTTCACCGATTGGAACGTATCGCGAAAGCGTCGCCCCGACGCCGTACAAGAAGGGATCGCCTGAGGCGAGAACCACTGTTGGCCTGCCGCGCCGGGCAAGCACCGCTTCGATAGATCTTTCGAATGGCGAAAGCCATTGATGCGTTTCGCCCGTGATCACAGGGCTCATCAACTCGATATGGCGGGCACCGCCAAAGATGGCCGGTGCCTCGGCGATCAGCCGTTTGGCCTCGTCGCCGAGCCCGGCTGGACCATCTTCGCCGATGCCGATAAGAGTGAGCCAGCGTTGAATTGAAGGTGTTTCAGCCATGGGCAAGGCCCACATTCTGATCCTGGGCGGTACGACGGAAGCCCGCGCCTTGGCGGCAACCCTCGGCTCCCGCGCCGATCTGGACATTGTCCTGTCGCTTGCCGGCAGAACCGCCGATCCGGCTCCGCAGCCCGTTCCGGTGCGCAGCGGCGGTTTCGGAGGCGCGGAAGGGCTTGCCCGCTATCTGCGGGAAGAGGCAATCGGTCTCTTGATCGACGCGACCCATCCTTTTGCGGCCCGCATCTCCGCCAATGCTGCGGAAGCGGCGGCCCAATGCGACGTGACTGCTTTTGCGCTGCGCCGCCCGGCCTGGGTGCCGGTCGAAGGTGATGACTGGCTTTCTGTGCATAGCGTTTCGCAGGCTATCGCTGCACTCGGCGCCAAGCCCTTGCGGGTCTTCCTGGCGACCGGCCGGCAGGAGGCGCATCAGGCGAACGCGGCGCCGCAACACTATTACTGGGTCCGCAGCGTCGATCCCGTCGAGCCGCTGCTGACGGTGCCTCATGTCAGTTATATCCACAGTCGAGGGCCGTTCCGATTGGCGGATGAGCTCGACATGCTGCAAAAACATCAGATCGAGGTCGTGGTTACCAAGAACAGCGGCGGCGAGGCGACCTATGCCAAGATCGAGGCCGCAAGACTGCTTGGCATCAAGGTGATCATGATCGAGCGCGCTGAGGCGGCCGGTCTGCCGGTGGTCGAAACGGTGGAGGCTGCACTCGGCCGGATCGATCATTTTGCCTCTTCCCTGATGAAGCGCGGCGTATAGACCAGATCCGGGCGCCCTTCGCGGGCTATGACGCGCGTTTCAGCCGAGCCGATGATGACGCAGGTCGCCATATCCGCCTGCGACGCTTCGGCATCGGCGAGCCGAGCCACCGTCATGCGCTCGTCAGGCCGACCGGCGGCCCGCCCGAAGATGACAGGTGTTTCACCGGGCAGTGCGGCGCGCACGATTTCGAAGGCTTTGCCGAGCTGCCAGGGCCGCGCCTTGCTGATCGGATTGTAGAGCGCGATCACGAAACCGGCCTCGGCAACCGCACGAAGCCGGTTTTCGATGAGAGGCCAGGGTTTCAGATTGTCCGATAGCGAGATGGCGCAAAAATCGTGTCCGAGAGGGGCGCCGATGCGGGCTGCGACCGCAAGCATGGCCGTAATGCCCGGCACGACGACGAGATCGACTGCACGCCATTCCGCAGGACCATGATCGATTGCCTCGCAGACGGCGGCCGCCATGGCGAAGACGCCCGGATCGCCGCCGGAGACGACGCAGACGTTGATGCCGGCCGAAGCCCGCTGCAGCGCCGCTTTGGCGCGATCAAGCTCCTCGCGATTATCAGATGCCTGGCGGATCTGGTCGCTGCGCAGCGTCAGGCGGTCGAGATAGGGGCCATAGCCGTAGAATTCATGGGCGTCGGCGACAGCGGCCAGTGCCTCCGGCGTCGTCTGCTCAGGCTTGCCGGGACCGGTGCCGATCACATAAAGACGCCCACTCATGGTCTTCCTTCCCAACCGGGGACGAGGACCAGCGAGAAATAAGGTGCCTCGGCATCGTCGCGGCTGGCAAGCGGCGTCATGGCGCCGTTCGCCATCGTGCCGCGCTCGACATAGATGGCCTCGTTCAGCCGGCCGGCCGCATCGAGCGCGCGGCGGATTTTCGGCAGGTT